>SLIY01000369.1 GCA_007135385.1 Leptolyngbyaceae cyanobacterium CSSed165cm_216 | reverse complement strand
GAAGCCATTATCTCTAAAAACAGTGGGAACGCTTAGAAAGGAAAGGACACGTAACGTAAATGGCACGCGAAAAGTTTGAACGGAAAAAACCACACGTCAACATCGGCACCATCGGTCACGTAGACCATGGCAAAACCACTCTGACGGCTGCTATCACCATGACGCTGGCTGCAGCAGGTGGCGCTAAGGCTCGTAAGTATGACGAGATTGACGCTGCTCCTGAGGAGAAGGCTCGTGGGATCACCATCAATACGGCCCACGTGGAGTATGAGACTGAAACTCGTCACTATGCCCACGTGGATTGCCCTGGTCATGCTGACTATGTGAAGAACATGATTACTGGTGCAGCCCAGATGGATGGTGCCATCCTGGTTTGCTCTGCGGCTGACGGCCCCATGCCTCAGACCCGGGAACACATTCTGCTGGCTAAGCAGGTTGGCGTACCTAGCATTGTGGTCTTCTTGAATAAGCAAGACCAAGTTGATGACGAAGAACTGCTGGAGCTGGTAGAACTGGAAGTGCGTGAGCTGCTCAGCTCCTATGACTTCCCTGGTGATGATATTCCCATCACCTCGGGGTCTGCTCTGCTAGCTGTAGAGGCTTTGACTTCCAACACTACTATCAAGCGTGGTGATGACCAGTGGGTTGATAAGGTGCTTGACCTCATGGATAGCGTTGACGAATATATCCCTACCCCCGAACGGGATGTAGACAAGCCCTTCCTGATGGCTGTAGAAGATGTCTTCTCTATTACCGGTCGTGGCACCGTGGCCACTGGTCGGATCGAGCGGGGTAAGGTTAAAGTCGGTGAAACCGTTGAGTTGGTGGGTATCCGCGATACTCGTAACACCACCGTAACTGGTGTGGAAATGTTCCAGAAGACTCTGGATGAAGGTATGGCTGGGGACAATGTCGGTCTGCTGCTCCGTGGTGTGCAGAAGGAAGACATCGAGCGCGGCATGGTGCTGGCCAAGCCAGGTAGTATCACTCCCCATACCCAGTTTGAGTCTGAGGTTTACATCCTGAAGAAAGAAGAGGGTGGTCGTCATACGCCTTTCTTCCCCGGTTACAAGCCCCAGTTCTATGTGCGTACCACTGATGTAACCGGCACCATCAAAGCTTTCACTGCTGACGATGGCAGTGATGCTGAAATGGTCATGCCCGGTGATCGCATCAAAATGACCGTAGAGCTGATTAACCCTATCGCTATTGAGCAGGGCATGCGCTTTGCCATTCGTGAAGGTGGCCGCACGGTTGGGGCTGGCGTCGTATCTAAGATCCTATCTTAGGCTTGTTAGACCACTAGACATCAGGGTGTTCCAACTAAATATCTATTCGAGGTATTGCCGTGATCGGTTTCATTCACCGAGTTTGCTGACCAGAAAAGATAAATTTAGATGGAATACTTTCAGGGGCAGGACCAGTTAACGGCCTGCTCCTGAGTTTGTCTGATCTCTTTGTTTGTATTGAACCTTGACAACTTATCCGAGCGAGAGCCCATGGCCACTATTCAGCAGCAAAAAATCCGCATCCGTTTGAAAGCATTTGATCGCAGGTTACTGGATACCTCCTGTGAAAAGATTGTAGACACCGCCAATCGCACCAACGCCACAGCAATTGGTCCCATTCCTCTGCCCACTAAGCGTCGTATCTATTGCGTTTTACGATCGCCCCACGTGGATAAAGATTCTCGAGAGCATTTCGAGAGTCGGACTCATCGCCGCATTATCGACATTTATCAGCCGTCCTCTAAGACGATTGACGCCCTGATGAAGTTAGATCTACCCGCTGGGGTTGATATTGAGGTGAAGCTCTAGTTGTGATTTAAATCAAAATGATGGCTAGCTCAAGCCCGTTGGTCTTTTCAGAAGATCAACGGGCTTCATGGTTGTGGTTGAATTCATTTACTGACTACCAACGCTACATTTCAAGCATCCTCTCCTGTGTTGGGTTAGAATATTAACAAGTGTTACGGCTTACCTTGGTTGTGCTAAACAAGGACAGCAACACTTCAGGCAACTACAATGGCATTCTCCGAGTCTATATCTGTGCGAGAACTACCGCTTTTTCCGTTACCCGAGCTCGTTTTATTTCCTGGTCGGCACTTGCCGCTCAATATCTTTGAATTTCGCTACCGGATGATGATGAATACCATCCTGCAGAGTGATCGTCGTTTCGGAGTGCTGATGCTCGATCCCACCACCGGGGAACCGGCTCAAGTGGGCTGTTGTGCTGAAATCTTGCACTACCAGCGGTTGCCCGATGACCGAATGAAGATTTTGACTCTCGGCCAACAGCGCTTTCGGGTGCTGAGTTACGTGCGTCAAAAGCCCTACCGTGTTGGTATGGTGGAGTGGATAGAAGACAAAGCCCCTAGCTCTGACCTGCGTCCTCTAGCGGCCAATGTTGATCGCCTGTTACGAGATGTGGTGCATTTGTCGGCTAAGCTGACTAGCCAATCTCTGGAAGTGCCTGACAATATCCCAGATATTCCGATTGAATTGTCTTACTGGGTGGCTAGTAATCTGCATGGGGTCACCATGGAGCAGCAGCTGCTACTGGAAATGGAGGATACGAGCGATCGCCTAGAGCGAGAAGCTGAAATTCTTACCTCGACTCGTAATCATTTGGCTGCTCGCGCAGCGCTTAAGGAAGTCTTGGAGTGATGTTGTTTTGGGTTAGCTTTCGGCGTCAGATTTAAGCCGGAAAACCCTCAGTAGGGCAGCAGCCAAAATCCAGTCACGTCTTGCCTTCTGATTTCTGACTAATCAAGTCTATCATGGGCATAACTTACCACCTCAAGGAATACGCCGGGGGGGTAGCGGGGGTAATTTTTTAGCATGGGGTGACAGGCCCTTCTCAGGCACTTGCTTGAAGAGCTATATATTTCTGCTTAGCAGTCTCCAGGGTATGGTTGACAGTGATCAGGTCATAACTGCCAAAGTTGATCAATGTTTCTGTGCAAGGTAATAGTTCAGCGAGTGATTTTTGACCGCGATCGCTGGCTGCATCTATTTCTAGGTCTACAAAGAATAGGTAGTCCCCTAGGGATCGTTTGCTGGGGCGTGACTCAATCCGGCTCAGGTTGATGCCGTAGTGGGCAAAGATCTGGAGGGGTTTCAGCAAGCACCCCGGGGCATTCACCGGTAAGCTAAAGGCTAAAGATGTATAGTGCCCCTGGTCAACCAGTTGAACGGTATCTTCCCGTCGCAGCACCCAAAATTTGGTGCAGTTATCTTGGTGATCGTTGATGTCATGGGCCAAAACGGGCAGATTATAAAGCTGACCAGCCCATTCGGAGGCGATGGCTGCGATCGTAGTGCTGTCTGACAAGTGGCTCAACGCCTCTGTGGTGGAATTGGTAGCGACTAACCTCGCTTGGGGAAGATGATGGGCTAACCAGTGCTGGCATTGGGAAAGGGCCTGAGGATGTGAGTAGATGGCTTGTATATCGGTTAAGGATTGTGCTTGTGATAGACAGGCATGACGGATTGGCATCACTAGCGCATGATGTATTCTCAGGGAGCCCAAGGCCCAAAGGGTATCGAGGGTGGTCCTCACACTACCCTCTGTGGAGTTTTCTACTGGTACTAAAGTCAGGGTTGTGATGCCTTCGGTGGTAGCCTGTAACGCCTGGGGAATACTGGGAAAGTCTTGCAGCACCACCGACTGGTTGGTGCGTCGCTCCAGTTCCAGGCTATAGGCCAAGGCGGCTAATTGTGAATAAGTACCTTCAGGCCCCAAATAGGCAATGGTAACGGTCATAGGCGAGGAATAGATGGTTGCCAGATTGTTCCATAGTACGTCTAATCTGTCTTATCCCTTACCCTGAACCATCTAGGTTACTCGACGCCTCCCCCTGGCAACCTTTGAAGGAACGGCGATGTTGGGGAGTTGGCCCTAGGGCCTGAATGGCGTGGCGATGCATGGCGCTGCCATAGCCTTTGTGCTGGGCCAATCCATAGCCAGGATAGCGGCGATCGAGACGGGTGATCAGGGTATCTCGCCACACTTTAGCTAGAATGCTGGCGGCAGCGATTTCGATGTGGATCTGATCGCCTTTAGTCACTGTTTGCTGGGGGATAGCCAAGTTAGGGATGGGGCGATCGCCATCCACCAGGCATAGGCTCGGGGTTGGGGTCAGTTGGGCAATGGCCCGAGTCATGGCCAGCCAGGTGGCCCCTAAAATATTCAGTCGCTCAATGTCATGTACCGACCCTAGCCCAATGGCATAGCCTGTAGCCAGGGTCTTAATCGGCGTGACCAGTTGCCGACGACGGCGATCGCTCAAACGCTTGCTATCAGTTACCCCCAAGGTAGCCAAGGAGGCTCGAGCCGTGGGAGGCAAAATCACGGCCGCTGCAACCACAGGCCCAAATAATGCCCCACGCCCCACTTCATCGACCCCAGCGATCGCTATGGGCAAGGCAGCTGTAGCCTCCATCTCTAGATTGCCTGGCAAAGCACTACCCCATCACTCGTCAGATCCATCCCCATTGGCAGAGGATCGGCGACGGCGACGGCGACGAACCGTACCTGTGTTTTCAGGAGCCTTGTCTTCATCAGAGCCGTTGTCTCCAGAGCCACTACCTACAGTAGCCGCAGCTAGTGCCTCAGGAGCAGCCTCCTGAGAGGGCTGCTCAGCTGCTGCCACCGGGGCAGTCATTGGTGGTGGGGTATCCGAGTGGCCTAGGGCTGGACTGGAAGCTTGGGTATTATCGCCACCCTCTGTAGCCATTGACTGCTGGCCTGGTAACACCACTGAGACTGTCACATCTCTGGTATCTTTAATCTCTTCAGTAGCGAGCACCATGGGTGAGATTCCCATCATGGCGTAGATCCGCTGCTCATCAGGGGTCATCTCTACCGTTACCACCTGGGTGGGGGTAGCCGATTTTTTCTCAGACCGACCCCCAGATCGACTCCGCCCAGAGCGAGCAGAGGTCTTTTCTTCTCCAGTTGCAGTTGCAGTTGCCGGAGTCCCATCCTTGGCCAAGATCGGCGCTTCAGGGGGGCCATCCTTGGGGGCAGGTGCTTCTTTGCCATTGCTCCGTCCTGGCAATGGATCGCGACGACGACGACGACGATTACCACGACCTGACTTGTCTTGATAACTGGGATGATTAACCAGATCTAGCTCTTGCAAGTCAGCCTGGGTGTCTATGCCATCTAGTTGCGCCTCCCGTAATGCTGGAGACAGTTGAGGCTCTGCTGATCCAGATACAACTGCAACCTTAGCCGATACGTCACTGCTATCTCCAGGGGTATCCCCCGGCAGAACTACCAGATGACCTAACCCGCCACAGGTGGGACAGCTACGGCCAAATAATTCGTAAAGATTCTGACCCTGTCGCTTACGGGTGAGCTCAACCAGTCCCAACTCCGACAACTGAGAAATTTGCGGTCTAGCTTTATCCGCCCGCAGTGCTTTGCTAAAGTGCTCCAGTACTTGCAACTTATCGCGCCGTGAGTCCATGTCGATAAAGTCGACGATGATCACCCCAGCAATATTGCGCAGTCGCAACTGACGAGCAATTTCCGTGGCCGCTTCACAGTTGGTCCAAAGCACAGTCTCGCGGGCTGTAGCCGACCGAGTAAACGAGCCAGAGTTGACATCAATTACCGTCAGCGCTTCGGTCGGCTCAATGATGATGTACCCCCCGGAAGGTAGATCAACCCGAGGCTTAAGGGCCTCACGAATGGCGGCATTGACCCGGAAATATTCCAGAATTGGAGTACGTTCTCGATGCTGATCGATCAATACCCCAGCTGGCACCTGACCGTCACTCCAACTGGCAAGATGCTGTTTGACCCGTTTCAACCCAGTGCTCGAATCAGTTACAATCCGGTTGACATCACTGGTATAGGCATCTCGCAGCACCCGTTGCACAAAATCATCATCCCGGTTTAGCAGCGCCGGTGGGCGGGTAGACAGCGCCTGTTGTTGAATACTTTCCCACTGCTTTTGTAGGGATTCTAAATCTTCAATAATGGCGTTTTCGCTAATCCCTTCGGCTTCAGTACGGACTAATAAGCCCATGCCTGCAGGCTTAATTAGAATGGCTAGGGCACGCAACCGGTTTCGTTCATTTTCGTTGCGGATACGCCTTGAGAGGTTTACCCCTCGCCCGGAGGGCATCAACACTAGATAGCGTCCTGGCAAAGAAATATTACCCGTTAACCGGGGGCCTTTATTTCCAGTTGGTTCTTTCATAATTTGAACCAACACTTTTTGCTGGGGAGCTACCAGTTCGGTGATCGACCCAGCCATGCGCTTGAGACGTAGGGGACCTAGGTCGGTCACATGCATAAAGCCGTTGCGCTCGCTGTCACCAATATTGACGAAGGCGGCGTCAATACCGGGGAGCACATTTTCTACGGTACCCAGATAAATGTCACTAACTTGATGGCTACCGGTGGCGACAATCAGTTCTTGAATCTGATCTTCTGAAAAAACCGCAGCAATCCGATTCTGCTCAGCAATAATAATCTGCTTCGGCATTCAAATT
>SLIY01000493.1 GCA_007135385.1 Leptolyngbyaceae cyanobacterium CSSed165cm_216 | reverse complement strand
TTCGAGGATGCGCCGAATGCTGGCTTCATCGTCAACGACTAAGATTTTTTCTTTATGATTTTCCAAGGTTCTCAAGGCTCCCTACATAACGTCATATTCTATAGAAATCTCAACGTTTAATGATTAACTTTTGAAAGCTAAATAGTTACGTCGCGATCGCATCGGGTAAAGCACAGCTAAACGGCAGAAGGGTGGGCTGACTCAGGGTAGGCGGCAAACAGACGCTAGTGTATTTGTTATTGATTCACGGTTAAGGGCGATAGGGGCTGCAATTCAGGGTTTTTTAAGGTTTATTACGGCGGTTGCGTCTATCTCAGTCCCTGTGTAAGGGGCCGGTGCAGGCGGATTGTATGGCAATCGGTAAAGAGAACTATGGCAAAGTCTCGGTCAATTTTTGTCTGTAACCAGTGTGGGGCCGAATCGTCTCAATACTATGGGCGTTGTCCAGTCTGTAGCAGCTGGAATTCCCTGGTAGAGCAGGTGCAGCCAGCTAAGGAGACGGGCACCCGGCTGCCTGGGGCGGTTCGTAGTCGTAGTATTGGCGGCAAACCAACGGCCCCTCGCCAACCCCGCCTCGCCATGACCCTCGAGCAAATTCAGGAACATCCCCAGGCGCGGCTGCCCTCAGGTTATGGGGAACTGGATCGGGTGCTGGGCGGTGGTATTGTACCTGGGTCTTTGGTGCTACTGGGGGGCGATCCGGGCATCGGTAAATCAACCCTACTGCTGCAAGTGGCGGCCCAGTTGGCCACCCAGCAGCGGGTGCTGTACGTGTGTGCGGAAGAGTCGGGGCAGCAGGTGAAGCTGCGCTGGCAGCGGCTGGGCCGGGAAGGGGGAAGGGAGAAGGCAGAAGGCAGAAGGCAGAAGGGGGAAGGGAGAGGGGGAGAGGGCGGCGTGAAGAGGGTAGAGGTGAAGGGTAAGCAGGCGACCGATCTTACAGAACCAGCGTCTGCTGAAGCGGGGCAGTTATTTTTGCTGCCGGAGATCGATTTGGAAACGATTTTGATGGAGCTGGAGTCGTTACAGCCGACGGTGGCGGTGATCGACAGTATTCAGGCCCTGTACTATGGAGCGTTAACCTCAGCTCCTGGATCCGTATCTCAGGTACGGGAATGTACCTCGGCGCTGATGCAGTTGGCGAAGCGGTCTAACATTTCCCTGTTTATTGTGGGTCATGTGACTAAGGAAGGGGCGATCGCGGGGCCGAAGGTGCTCGAACACTTGGTGGATACGGTGCTGTACTTTGAGGGCGATCGCTTTGCCAGCCACCGCCTACTGCGTTCGGTCAAAAATCGGTTTGGCGCTACCCACGAACTGGGGGTCTTTGAAATGGTCGATCGGGGGTTAGCGGAAATCAGTAACCCCTCGGCCTTGTTTTTGGGCAATCGGGACGAGCAGGTCCCGGGTATTGCCACCATTGTGGCCTGCGAAGGTACCCGTCCCCTAGTGGTGGAACTGCAATCCTTGGTTAGCCCCACCAGCTATAGCTCTCCCCGGCGGTCGACCACGGGAATAGAGTTCAACCGGCTGTTGCAAATTCTGGCGGTGCTAGAAAAGCGGGTGGGCATTCCCCTATCCAAGCTGGATGCCTACGTGGCCTCGTCGGGGGGGCTGAACGTGGGAGAACCCGCCGCCGATCTAGGCATTGCTATTGCGGTGGCGGCTAGTTTTCGCGATCGCCTGGTGGACCCAGAATTGGTCCTGATTGGCGAAGTTGGTCTAGGGGGACAGGTGCGCCCGATTTCCCAAATGGAATTGCGACTGAAGGAGGCTGCCAAGCTGGGCTTTAAGCGGGCGATCATTCCCAAGGGGCAGGCGATGCAGGTGGATGGGTTAGAAATTACGGAAGTGTCCCGGGTGGTGGATGCGATCGCCCAGGCGTTGAAGGGGTGAAGGGGAGTGGGGAGATGGGGAGATGGGGAGGTGGGGAGTTTTAAGTTTTGAGTTTTGAGTTTTGAGTTTTGAGAGTCCTTGGGACTGGCTTTGCCTACGCGCGCGTCTTCGAAGGAGAAATGTTGTAGGGCTTTGCCCTTCCCGAAGGGTATTGAAGCCGTAGCGTGGGTTAGGCGGTCGGGGATGATGGGGCGTCCCTATGCCACCTGACGGCACCGCCGTAACCCACGGCTGGTGGGCATAGATGCGGTGTGGGTTACGGCAGGGGTGGATGGGTAGGGGGGGACCTGTGTGTGCGCCCTGGCCGGGAATGGGGCCTGGCGCGTAGTGAAGTCGTAGAGAGCCTATAGGCAGAGCGGTTTCCTGCAGAGTAAAGCAGCGACCCTCTTCCGCGTCGATGGGATCAGAGCTTACAATGTGAAGAAGCGTTAATTTCTTCTTTCGGAGCTACCCCATGACACCAAAGGTCGAAATCTATACCTGGAGCCGCTGTCCCTTTTGTATTCGGGCCAAGGCCCTGCTAGACCAAAAAGGGATTGACTATACGGAATACTGCATTGATGGCGACGAGGTAGCCCGTAGCGAAATGGCTGAACGGGCCAATGGACGGCGATCGCTGCCCCAGATTTTTATCAATGATCACCATGTGGGCGGCTGTGATGACTTGTTTGCCTTGGATGACCAAGGGGAGGTCGAGGTCTTGTTGCAGGCTGGGTCAGTCGTCAAGTAACCGGTCTTTAGCCTACTTTTCATGAACCGGCCGCCCTTTAGCTAGGGTGGTCGGCTACCCTATGGAATACAGTTGTCGCAGTTAGCAACCGTAGCTCATACAGGCTGGCAGAGATATGGCCACCATTGCTGAGGGAGCCTGATTCTGGGAGGTAGGCATCAGCAGTGGTTGACCGACTTATGCTGCAGTGTAGTTGATCGGGGCATCGCTGGACCTCGTCTAGACGGATTGGGACTGAATCGGCGATCGCGATTTCTCTGGGGCATTCATGAAACAGCTTCCATTTATTATTCAAAAGATTGTCTTCGGCCAGGATAATTGGGCCACCATTACCGAAGTGGGGGATCCATCCGGCGTAGAGGGGCAGGTTCCTGGTTACTTTGTCATGAGCAGTGCCCCGCCTAACATTGAAGAAGCCGAAGAAGATAGCCCTGAGACGCAGCAAAAGGCTGCCGCTGGTATTCAAGAAATGGCCGATCATCTGTATCGGATGATGGCCACATCTCCTGACGGTAATGCAGAATTAATCATTGCCGTTCATGGCTATAACACTAATCGTCAAGGGGTGGAGGCCTGGTATAAAACCATTTTTAAGTTTGTCAATCGGCGAAATGACATCATTCAGCCCCCCTCAAATCGACTGTTTATTGGCTATCGTTGGCCTTCCGAAAACATTGCCCTTTCCAATCCTAGAAAGATTTGGCAAGCCCTGACCGCTTTACCGCCACTCCCCCGAGATTTACTGATCACCGGGGGCATTGGGGCTCTGGCGTTATTAGTGTTTGAACTGTTGGCCCTGAGAATGACGGTCTGGGGCTTTTTAATCAGCCTCTTGTTAATGCTGCTGTTCATCTTGGGGATTCTGATGCTGGCCCTGGTGGTACTGCGGTTAGTGGTGTACTTTCGCGACAGTTATCGGGCTGATAACTTTGGGGTCTTAGATTTAGTAGAACTGCTGCGCCAAATTGACCAAAGCCTAGTCCAACGAACCGCAGCCGACATGTTTCCCCAGGCCCGCACCGTTCAGGAACGATTAGAGGCCACTGCCAGAGCCCAAAAACATTGGCAAAATCAGACCAACCCCAAGGTCAAGCTCAGCTTCATTGGCCACAGTATGGGGGCTTTTGTGGTCACCAATGTGATTCGAATTTTGTCAGACGTGTTCGACCCCCGCTCGGTTAGCCGTCATCCCAGTAGTGACATTGGTGATATCTATCGCTTAGAGCGCCTAATTTTAGCCTCTCCCGATATCCCGGTCCTGACAATTATTTCCAGTCGGGCTAATTTTTTAGCCTCTTCCCTCAGACGCTTTTCTGAATCCTATTTATTCTCAAGCGAAGGAGATATTGCCCTACGCATCGCTTCAACCGCAGCCAACTACATCGCCTTCCCGAGCCGGACCCAAGCGAGGGGTTATCGACTTGGCAATGTGGCCCTACGCAACCGTTATGACACTGGTACTCCCTATGGCTTGGTGAACTTGGCCGACCTAGATCAGTCCTTTCCGCAGGACATGCCAATTGGGGAAGCGATCGCCCAGTCCCAAGACAATGTTTTGGAGGAATTATTTTTAACCGCAGATCGGTCTCACCGGAATCGGGTGATTACGTTAGCTTATCTGTTCAAAGTGCAGGCCGATGGTGACAGTAGCCGCGCTAGTGTGGCTGATTTTTTTACCTATTTTGACTGCACCGACTACGTTGATCTTAAATACAACCTACAGGACAATAGCTGCTCCACCCAGCCCACCGGTTTACTCACGCGAGCCAAGGGCCGACCAGTCCTCAAACCTTGGGATTACTTTTTACTTACCCTCGACTATGGCTTAGGCAAACGCGACGTCCATGGGGGCTACTTTGAGGGGCAGTTTAGTCAGCAGTTGCTATATCATTTAGCGTTTTTAGGGTTTAGCGGCTACCTAAACACGTTGGACAGCAACTCGCAAGTTGCCCTCAGCAAACTTCATCTCCATTGTCGGGAGAAGGGAATTCAGGGGCATCTTTCCCCTTTTCGCTACCGGATTGATATTCAGGGTGGGAATCCGGAAGGGACCAAGTCAGAGATGCTGAAGGCCATTGATACGGAGCACTAACATGACTGACTGGCATACGCTTAGGCCTGACTATGACCATTAAAAGCCGCCATAGGCATACGCTTTGAGGGCAGATGCTTGGATATGCCGCTGGGCTGTCCAGCGATCGCCCTGGCTACGGGGACCTGTTGCAAAACCCAACCCATAACCTTGGGCCAATTGATTGCTGTGTTGCACAAACTGTTCTGTGGTCCACCGTTGAGAAGTTAAGTTATACATAATGCCTCCTATTTGACTGCATAATCACTCTAACAAAACTGTATGCCCAGGCACCAAAACCAATGTCTATGGGCTGCATGAGTAGGTTGAATGAATCACAGTATCCCACTTGATTGCTGACAGGCTAGTCCTTTCAGCGATTGAATCAATCCGTTGATGCCTCGACTAAAAAACGATCCTCACCCGAAGAGAGAGGATCGTTTACAGGTGTTACGCTAAGCCAACCTGGTTGACAGGTTTACGTCACAAGCACCAACAGCGATATTCGCAATGCGATCTTGGGATTCAGACCAATCCCTTAGCTATCAAAGGCTGCTTCAATAGCGGCTTTGGCGGCTTCAATCTTAGTCGCCAACTGGGTGGCATGCTCGCTAAAAGCCGTGGCTGAACCAGAGGGGTCAGTGGCGTCTAGGGCAGAGGTGTCTTCAGATAAGGCCGCGATCGCATCAGAAACATCCGCAAAGGTTTGCTGCAGTTCATCAAACTTAGGGCCTAACTCAGCGTCAATAGCGGCTTTGAGCTGTTCAGGAGTACTCCCCAGGGTAGCCTTAAAGTCAGCGGTTTCAGCCACTAGCGCATCCAGGGCCTCAGCGGACAGGGTCAGCACCTCTTGGGCGGCGGCCACTTTGGGGGCTAAGGTCGTTTGACTGATGGAGGTGGGAGCCGCCGCTGCCTTACCAATTTGCTTACTGAGATCTTTGGTCACCGACTTTAGGGGCTTTAAGACCTCGCTAAATGAGTCTTCCAGGGCATCTGAATATTCATCAAGCACCGAAGACACAAATTCCTGGGCAGCTTCGCTAATTTCCAGCTCCATCGTTTCGGTCAAGGACACCCCCTTCGAAGAAGCTAGGGCAGGAGAACTATAGCTAAACAGGCCGGTCAAGACAAATAGGGTGGCAAAAACTCCCACTGCGATCGCTCTGAACAACTGGCGAGAGAACTGATGACGTTGCTGCGACATGAAATCCTTCCTAAAACTAAAGAAAATATAGAGATTCAAGCTACGAGGTGGCTAATGGAGACCCAGGTCAGGCCTGCTATACATAGCAGCTAGAGCCAACCAGATCGCTGCTAGACCTGGGGAGAAAACAAACAAACTGTTTAGCTTGAGCATCAACCCGATACACCGAAGAACCTAGCTTACCTGCCTTCAAACAGCTAGTCCTGCAAACAGCTCGTATAGACAACTCGAATTCACCCTACCAGCAACCCAGAATACTGTACACAATCCTAAAATTGTTTTCAATCATCCGCTGTTCTTCCGGATTCAAAATCAGAAAAATTATGGACTTGCTACCGACCCATCAACTCCTAGACCTCGATCGCTGCCATGTGTGGCATCCCTACGCGCCGATGCCGAATACAGGGCCGATGTTTCCGGTGCGGGCGGCTCGGGGAGTTTACCTAGAGCTGGAAACTGGGGAAACTTTGGTGGACGGTATGGCCTCTTGGTGGACCTGTATCCACGGGTACAACCATCCCCGGCTTAACCAGGCCGCCCGCGACCAAATGGAGCGCATGAGCCATGTGATGTTTGGCGGGTTAACCCACCAACCGGCGGTACAGTTGGCCCAGCGACTGG
>SLIY01000190.1 GCA_007135385.1 Leptolyngbyaceae cyanobacterium CSSed165cm_216 | reverse complement strand
GAGTCATGGGGTATCTCCATCAATCAGATTGAGATCTGGATTGAAACGTCTGAGCTTAAGGTGCCCACATCTCGGCAGCCACTACCACCAGTCCCTTAGGCCAAGGGGCTAGCCTGGCCGATAAAAGCCTATAGCGTTAGAATGTTAACAATAAGTTACAAAAATTCATGAAGGAGTTGGCTCGATGCTGACTGATTTGCTGGGTGCTACCCAAACCTACTGGCGCAAGCTAGACGATATCGAAGCAGCCTATCGCCGCGACGAACTCTCCATCGACGAGGTGGACGTCGAGGTCAAACGGTTGATGCAAGAGCTAGGCCATACCCGACGCAGAGCCCTGCGGGAGTTTGGGGCTAGCGTTAGGTATTTCGTGGCACAGCAGCGGGATATATTGGCCGGAACGGCGGTGATGGGTCTGTTGACTTACATCTGGTGGACCAACATCGTTTAGGGACGTCGTTTAGGGGCATCGCCTAGGCGGTGGGCGGATATAACGGTTCCTTATCAATCATCACCGGCTCTTGATATAGCAGGGAGGTGAACGTGACCGTTGATCCTAGACCTTCTCCCATGCTGATAAACTGTGTCACTCCCCCCATCGCCTCTACCAAGCGCTGGGAAATAAACAAGCCGAGACCAGTGCCGCCATACTGACGGGTGCGATCGCCGTCTACCTGGCTAAAGCTTTGAAACAGTCGGTCTTGCTTTTCTAGGGAAACTCCAATTCCGGTATCAACCACGCTAATTTTCACCACCCCCGGCCATAGCTGATCTTTGTAGGCTGCTTTTTGGGGTTTAACTTCAGCTTTAATGGTGACTCCCCCGTCATGGGTGAATTTAATCGCATTGCCCATCAAGTTCAGCAGTACTTGCCGTAGGCGCTGATAGTTGCTGTGCACCACAATCTCATCCCGAGTGGCGGGCAACAGAATTTTCAAATATAATCCCCTCTGTTCCGCCTGGGGACGCATGAAATTGCCCAGGTCCACAAGTAGCTCTTGCAGATTAACTGGCCCCATGTCGATCGCCATCTTACCGGCTTCAATTTTGGCGATATCGAGCACGTCGTTAATTAAATCCAGCAGGTGAATCGCGGATTTGTGCGCCTCCTGGATGAACTCTTCTTGCTCAACCGGATCATCGGCCATGCCGTCCAGCACCAGCCGCAGGAAGCCGATCATGCCATTGAGGGGGGTGCGCAATTCATGGGAGGTATTGGCCAAAAATTCACTTTTTAGGCGGGAGGCCTCCTCTGCTTGAAGTCTTGCCTCTTCTGCCTGGCGACGGGCCGCTTGAAACTCCCGTTGTTTCTCAATCAAGTTGGCGTTAGCCTGTTGCAGCTTAATGGCTAGGGCATGACTTTCGCTAAATAACGTCGCATGGGCGATCGCCGTCCCCACCTGGTCAGCCAAATCGGTGATTAAACTAAGCTCCACCTGAGACCAGGACCGGCCTACACTGTAGAGCAAAATAAAGCCATTAATTTCTTTTTGATAGCGGGTGGCTACCGCCACCAATGACTGATCGCTGTGGGCCTGGGACTGGGTCAATAGGGCAATGGAGGTTTGGGTAACCGCCTCCAAGTGAGCCAGGTCGCCGGGGGGGAGTGATTGCCCCTGCCAACTGGGCCAGGCACTCGTCTGCAAATATTCCGCTACTACCAATGCTTGCTGGGGATTGGGGTGATAACTGCACACAATGCAGCGATTAACCCCAAACAGATCGCCCAAGCCCTCTACAGTCTGCTGACGAATAATATCTAAATCCAGGGTCCAACGCACATTGCGGGTAATTTGGTTCAGTCGGGGGGAGTAGGCTTGCAGTTGGGCGCAATCATTGGCACTGCTGGCCTCTGGTAAGAGAGCCACATGGCCAGGGGGCGGCAGGGTGGGAACAAACCAAGGGTTATCCCCCAAACTCTCTAGATTCAGCCAGTAGCCAATGGCATTAATCCGAAACAATTGGCCATCGGGACCGGGGATACCTTGTAAGTGCCACTGACTCGCCAAGCTATGGGCTCCCAACGGACACCGGCCAGATAACTGTACCCCTGGCCCCAAGCACTGCACTGTTTCCAGGGCCTGATTCAGACTGGGGTTGGAGTCAAAAGCAATCACTTCCGCCAAATGACGCCCCACCCAACTAGCCGCCAGGGCTGGCTGAATTGACTTTTCCCCCAGGGGCTGTACTGATTCCAATATCCCCGCTGGATTGAGCAACATCACCACCCCAGACGGCTCAACCCCCCTGGGGGCGATCGGGGTAGCCTGGGTAACGTCTTGGGCAAAGTCTAAAGATGTCATCAGGTCGGATTGACCCATGGTGTAAAGCGGCTAGGTGTATTTTCCCGAATCCTAACCGAGGGGTGGGACGAATGCCAAGAGTATGAGGGGTGACACCCCTAGGGGGGTTAATCGTTCCACTCGCCTTTGGGCGGCACCGTGGGATTGCGGGGTAGGGTGCGAACTAAGTCATCTTCATAGCGGCGATCGCCCCGTAACCATTGCCGTAGGGCCACCTCAATCACTTTACTGGGGTCCTGGGTTAGATGGCCGACTTGATCTAGTAGTTCTTTATCGAGCTGAATGGACAGCTCGACCTTTTCTGACGAGAGGGAACCTGACTCGGCCATACCAGTACCTATATCCTTTTGCATCGCTATTTCTAAGGGTATTCTATACATAGACTAATCCCCACCTGATTAGCGATGAGCATTGGGCAAGGCAACCCACTACAATGGGAGCAGTCTGTTAACTTTTTTATGGATTGGTCACGCTTGTATGACAGAGGTTCCCGTCTCTCAAATTCGCAATTTCTCGATTATTGCCCACATTGATCATGGCAAGTCGACCCTGGCCGACCGGCTGCTCCAGCGTACTGGTACCGTCAGCGATCGCGATATGAAAGCCCAGTTCCTTGACAGTATGGACTTGGAACGGGAGCGGGGAATCACCATTAAGTTACAGGCGGCCCGGATGAACTACCGGGCCAAGGATGGCAAGGACTATATCCTGAATCTGATCGACACCCCTGGTCATGTGGATTTTTCCTACGAGGTGTCGCGATCGCTGATTGCCTGCGAAGGGGCTTTGCTGGTGGTGGACGCTTCCCAGGGGGTGGAAGCCCAAACCCTGGCCAACGTCTACCTGGCCCTAGAAAATGATCTAGAAATTATTCCCGTCCTCAACAAAATTGATTTGCCCGGGGCCGAACCCGATCGGATCAAGCAGGAAATTGAAGACATCATTGGCCTAGACTGTAGCGACGCCATTCTGGCCTCGGCCAAAGAAGGGGTGGGTATCGACGAGATTTTAGAGTCCATCGTCTACCTGGTGCCACCGCCAGAAGATACCACTGGCAAACCCTTACGGGCACTGATTTTTGACAGCTATTACGACCCCTACCGGGGGGTGATCGTCTATTTTCGGGTGATGGATGGCAGCATTCGCCGCAAAGACAACGTGCGGCTGATGGCCTCTGGCAAAGAATACGAAATTGATGAACTGGGGGTACTGGCCCCCACCCAAGTCCAGGTCGAAGAGCTGCATGCTGGAGAAGTGGGCTACTTTGCTGCCTCCATTAAAGCCGTGGAGGACGCCCGAGTGGGTGACACCATTACCCTGGCCCAAGCCCCCGCCGACCAGCCCCTACCCGGCTACACCGAGGCCAAGCCCATGGTGTTCTGTGGCCTATTTCCCACCATGGCGGACCAGTTCGAAGAACTGCGGGAAGCCCTGGAAAAGCTACGCCTGAGCGACGCCGCCCTGCAGTATGAGCCCGAGACCTCCAGCGCCATGGGGTTTGGCTTCCGCTGCGGCTTTTTGGGGCTGCTGCACATGGAAATTGTCCAAGAGCGCCTAGAACGGGAATACAACCTGGATCTGATTACCACCGCCCCCTCGGTTATCTACCGGGTGACCACCATCCAGGGAGAAGTGCTGGAAATTGACAACCCCAGCACCCTACCCGACCCCCAGGCCCGGGAAAAAATCGAAGAGCCCTATGTGCGCCTGGAAATGATCACCCCGGAAGACTATGTCGGTCCTTTGATGGAGCTCTGCCAGTCCCGTCGGGGCGACTTCAAAGACATGAAGTACCTGGCCCAGGGCCGTACCACCCTGGTGTATGAGGTCCCCCTGGCGGAGGTGGTGACTGACTTCTTCGACCAGATGAAGTCCCGGACTAAGGGGTATGCCAGCATGGAATACCACCTGATCGGCTACCGCGAGAATCCCCTGTCCCGCCTCGACATCTTAATCAACGGCGATCCGGTCGATTCTTTGGCCTCCATTGTCCACCGCGACAAGGCCTACTACGTGGGCAAAGCCCTGGTGGAAAAGCTAAAAGAACTGATCCCCCGGCACCAGTTCAAAATTCCCCTGCAGGCCGCCATTGGTAGCCGGATTATCGCCAGCGAGAGCATCCCAGCCCTACGCAAAGACGTGCTGGCCAAATGCTACGGCGGTGACATTTCCCGGAAGAAGAAACTACTGCAAAAGCAGGCCAAGGGTAAAAAGCGGCTGAAGGCGATCGGTACCGTCGATGTGCCCCAAGAAGCCTTCATGGCCGTCTTGAAGCTAACCTAATGCACCCTGGCGCAAGATGGCACCTGCCCCCTGATACCTGCCACCTGTCACCTAATGTAGCCACAAGGCACGAGTTCTATCTCTCTGGCCTACACTGAAAACACCATCATTCTGGGGAGCCTGCAATGCCGTCTCCATTTCCCGGTATGGACCCTTATCTTGAGCATCCTAGTGCTTGGCCGAATATTCACCATCGGCATGGACCAGAGCATGGCTGAAGCAGGTCCAATCATAGACACCCTACGCGGCCCTATCCCTTCTAGGGGGTACTTCAGGTTGAGGCGCATACCTTAGTAATAATTGCCCACCTTGCGATGGTGCACCGCCGTTACCCCGTCGGGGTCAGACACCTTGCCATCCTGCACCGTACAGTACACAATCCAGTGATCGCTCACTTCCATACGGCTGGCTACCTCACACTCCAGGTAGGCTAGGGCATCGGCCAGCAGGGGGGAGCCATTGGTGGCGGGGCGGGTGCGCACCCCCGCGAAGCGATCAGCCCCAGGGGCAAACCGCTTCAGAAAGTGCTTCATCAGGGGTAGGTGCTTACCCTCTTCCAGCACGTTGAGTACAAACTGGTCACCCATCTGCATCAGCGACTCGATTGCCCGGTCCTTGGCCACCGCCACCGTAAAGCCCAAGGGCTGAAAGCTGGCCTGGGAAACCCAGGAGGCCAACATAGCGCCGGAGACTTCACCCTTTTTAGCGGTAATGATGTACAGCCCGCTGCTGATGCGGCCCAGGGCCTTTTCCAGGTCAGCATCTAAGGACTTAAGCTTTTTCAGCTTGCCTGCCTGGACCAGGGTTTGTCCCAGGTCCGTACCGGCCTCTTCGCAGGACTGGTAGAGGCCTTCGCTGGGGGTGTCCTTAATTCGAATTGGGGCAAAGGACTGAACTAGATCTAAGTCCTGAAACTTATTGGACAGGGGATCAATGGGTTCGTCGTTGCCGCCGTAGGACTCGAGCAGGCCGATGGTTTGCTTACCATGGACGGCGGCCAGAATCGTGCCCAGGGTGGCCTGGGTTTCTTTGGCACCGTTACCCGAGGCGGGGGGCATGCCAATCACAATGCCCTTGGCCCGGCTCACCAGTTCGGTCACCTCCTGGGGGTCAGCGGAGCGCATATCCATCATTTCGACGGCCACATCGGTTTTGGTGATGCCCCGGGCGATCGCCTGGGAGACGCGATCGCTAAAGCCGTAGTCAGAGACATAGAATACCGCCACCAGGTTTTCGGCCTTGGCCTTGTCCTGGCTCCAACGCTGGTAGCGCCCCGTCAGTTCCGCCACGTTATAGCGCAGCAGGGGGCCGTGGCCGGTACCGACAATATTAACCGGGGGCAGAGCCGCCATCCGCTTCATGGCCGACAGCACCGAACGGGCGTTGGGGGCCATCAGACATTCGTAGTAAAAGCGAAAGTCTGGGGAAATGGCCTCTAGATCTTCGTCGTAGGTGGCGTCGCTGCAATAGTGCAGGCCAAAGGCATCGCAGGTGAACAAGACACCGGTCTTGTGGTCGTAGGTAAAGATGGTGTCGGGCCAGTGCAGGTTGGGGGCATTGACAAACTCTAGGGTGTGACCCTGGCCCAGCTCTAGGGTGTCACCGTTTTTGACAATTAGCCGCTCGAAGGGGCGATGCACCAGGTCTTCCAGAAACGCGATCGCCACTTTTGCCCCCACCACCGTCGCCTGGGGAGCCAGCTCTAGCACATCCCCAACCAAACCACTGTGGTCCGGTTCAGTGTGGCTAATCACCAGGTAGTCGATGGTTTTGGGGTCAATTTCCCCAGTTAGGGTTTTCAGGTACAGGTCCCGGAATTTGGCGTGGGAGGTATCCACCAGGGCCACCTTGTCGCCGCGAATAATATACGAGTTATAGGTGGTGCCATTTTGCAGGCCAAACTCGATATCAAAGCGATCGCGATCCCAATCAAGGGAGCGAATGGTGGTCGTGTCGTCTGCCACCGCTTCCACCTGGATGGTAAGGCGCTTTTGCT
>SLIY01000315.1 GCA_007135385.1 Leptolyngbyaceae cyanobacterium CSSed165cm_216 | reverse complement strand
GTGTTTAATGCCATTCGCCTGGCCAAAGAGGCGGTCGATAACCGTGTGCTCGATCGCATCCAGGCCCAGTACCAGCGGGTGGCCATGCCCGCAGCAGACGGAGAATAGCTTGTGGAACAGTTTATGCCCGGTGTGGGGCTGGTGGGCAGTGGGTCGGCTGACCTGCCTACAACCTTAACCAACGATGATTTAAGTCAACTGGTGGATACCTCCGATGACTGGATTGCCAGTCGCACTGGCATTCGTCAGCGTCATTTGGCAGGAGCCGATGATTCTTTGGCGTCCTTGGCGGCTGCAGCGGGAAAAAACGCCCTGGCCATGGCAGGACTCGCCCCCGAAGAGGTACAGCTGATTTTGCTGGCTACCTCTACCCCCGATGATTTATTTGGCAGTGCTTGTCAGGTGCAGACATTATTGGGGGCCAATCGAGCGGTGGCGTTTGACTTGACAGCCGCCTGTTCGGGCTTTGTCTTTGCCCTGGTGACGGCCGCCCAGTACATCCATACCGGGGTGTTTCAAAATGTGTTGGTGATTGGCGCCGATGTGCTCTCCCGCTGGACTGATTGGGATGATCGCCGTACCTGTGTTTTGTTTGGGGATGGGGCCGGGGCTGTGGTTATGCAGCGACGGGATCATTCCTTGGCCGCTGGTGGTGTCGGTAATAGCCTGCTGGGGTTCGAGCTATGTAGTGATGGCAGTCTAAACAACTGCCTGAACTTAAGCTATCAGGTGGCGTCAAAGCCGCTGGTGGGCGATCTCACGATTCAACAGGGTCAGTTCGCGCCGATTACGATGAATGGTCGAGAAGTCTATAAGTTTGCCGTTAGTCGGGTCCCTGAAGTTATTGAAAAAGCTCTATTTCGGGCTAACTTAACTACCGCTGATGTGGACTGGCTATTGCTGCACCAGGCTAACCAGCGCATTCTCGATGCGGTAGCCGATCGCTTGAAGATTCCCCGCGATCGCGTCCTCAGCAATATGACCCACCATGGCAACACGTCGGCGGCTTCCATTCCTTTGGCCCTCGATGAAGCGGTGCGATCGGGTCAGGTTAAGCCTGGAGATGTGATTGCTACGGCTGGATTTGGAGCTGGGTTAACCTGGGGTTCCGCTATTATCCGTTGGGGCTGACAGCCACTGTGGTCAAGATTTGCGCACGGGCAAAGCCCTACATCCTTCTGCCTGCTTAGTGCGATGTAGGCCGTTTGCGGTTCTGTATGCTTGAGCCGTGTAACGGGAAACGGTCACGCACGGTTCTTAGGGGAGGGGAATGCGGCAACGCGTTCTCTTTACTCGGCCTTCTGCCTTTCTGTACTGGTGGTCTGTCAATCCTAAGGTTTAGGCTTGACCAGCTCTTCTAACGCCGTAAGAAGCGTTGCTTCAAACGATCGGCTAATTGGTTAGATTCAGGCATGGGCAACGCCAACGCTCCCCCCACAAATACCAGCAGCCCCAGGCTGCCAGGGACGATCAGTTGCAACAACAGGACCCCTAACCCATCGGTGCCCAGCCAGCTTTCTAGCCCTTGCAGGCTGGCCCAGGCGGCAGTACCGGCGATCGCACTTAACCCCGCCAGAGTCGCGATCGCGCCCCCCCAGCTCACCAGCGGCAGCCCCCCCAGCCGCCGATGCAAAATCGCGATCAGCGCCAGGGTAGAAAACACATTCACCCCCACCGTGGCCAGCACCAAACCCGGTGCCCCTAGCCAGCGAATGAACACAAAATCTAGCCCCCCATTCAGCACAATATTGAACAGGCTGATGCGAAACGGGGTTTGACCATCCCCGATCGCATAAAACACCCGCACCAGTACATCCCGGGCCAGGTAGACAAACATACCAATGCCATAGACCATCAGCAGCGAGGTCACCAGGTTCGAGGCCTCCTGGTCAAAGGCCCCCCGTTCATAAATCACCCGCACGATGGGCAGGGCCAGCACCACAAACATCGCCCCCAGGGGCAGCATGGTCAGGGCGGTAAACAACAGGCTTTGGCGAATCCGGGCCTTCAGCTCTGGCCAGTGCTCGGGAGCGGCCAGGCGGGCAAACATCGGCAAAAACGGCACCAAAATCACATTGGAAATGATGCCCAGGGGCGTTTGGACTAACAAGTTGGCATAGTTTAGCCCCGCCGCCGTACCCGGAATAAACGAAGCAAAAAACAGGTCGGTAAACAGGTTGATTTGCAGCATCCCCGAGGCCAGGGTGGCCGGTATCAGCACCCGAAACACGTCTCTGACCCCAGGAATGGACCAGTCAAGCCGCAGCCGCAGCCGCCCCAGCCCCGATCGCCACAGGGTCGGAATTTGCGCTAACCACTGCAGAACGGCACCGCTGAGGGTGCTGGCGGCCAGCACCGCCCCTCCCAGGATATAAAACTCGGGGCTGGTGATATCGCCGCCAATGGCGGCATAGAGTAGCCCTAACCCCAGCAGCACTGCCCCGCTGGAAAAGATCGGGCTAATGGAGGGTAGCCAAAACTGACTGTCGGCGTTCAGTGCCCCAAAGCCAATGCCAATTAGCCCCGCCAGCATCGCCATCGGGGACATAATCCGTAGCTGCAACACCGCAATGTCGCGGGCCACCGGTTCCATCTGGCCCAGGCCAGGGGCAATGGTGTCGATAATCGGCCCCGCCAGGGCAAACAGCAGCAGCGATACCCCCAGCAGCAGCAGCCCCACCAGGGTATTGATGGCTTCGATCAGCGGGCCAGTGTCCTTGCGGTCTTGGCGGGCCACCACGCTAACAATGGCGCTATGGAAGGGGCCGTTGATCCCCCCCAGCAAAATCAGCAAAAATCCAGGGATGATGTAGGCAAAGCTATAGGCATCGGCCACCGGCCCCACCGCAAAGGCGGCCCCGATCGCTTGCTGACGAAACAGCCCAAAAAATTTGCTGATCAGGGTGGCGATCGCCACAATGCCAGCGATATTGGCCAATGAACGGCTCGGTTTAGGATCTGACACGGGGCCTCACACCATTAGGGCTGCACTCAAACCATTCCCCATTTAACTGCATAACGGCGGCCACCCTGGCGATCGCCACTCTAGAACATGCTGTTACCCATGGGCCAGTCGCGCCTCAGCAGGCTAAACACCTCCCCCTGTTCTGGGGTAATCAAAATCCCCGATCGCGGGATGGTAATCAACTGGCTCCAGGTGGCCTGCTCGGCGTAGTTAAGCACATGCAGGGTGTGGATGGTTGACTGTACCCCTTCGGGGGAGCCGATCACCAGATGGCGCAATCGCTCCCGCCCCGGCTGGGGGCTGGGGGTGGCCAGGTGCAGGGGATTGAGACCTCCGAGTTCTTGAAGAACTCGGGGATCTTGGCGGGTAAAACACAACATAATTGGGACTCCTTATGAACGGTAGGTAAGGAAGTCCCAAAAATTTAGCCGCCCCAGACATAGTGCAGTTCAGGGCGGCCAGGTAAAATCACCTTAGCCTCCGAGACTGGTTAGGTCAGTCGACGGGGTTAGCCGCTGGTGGGTGTTGGTAGCACCTGCCAGTGGCGTTTAGCCAAATTTTTGGGAAGCTCAGACTGCACGCATACAGCCTTAGCTGAGTAATTTAATCCAATCGCGCACCGGACGCAAGTAAGAATTGTTACCGTTGCTTGAAACGGTAGGTTGGCGGGCGGCAGTACAATTTAACATCACAGCTTGTAGGGTGGGCACTGCCATCCTTGTCAAGGTGGTGGATTTAGGTTCGCCATAGGGTCATTTGCGGCTTTATCTCCTCGATAAAAGCTCTCAATCGCTTGTGTTATGCCGCAATGCACCGCTCACGGTACTTGGTGGGAAAGCCAGATGAGCCGCTGGGGGGATTTCGGTCCCCCCAGACCCCTACGACCAGGGCGTTGCCCCAACAGGGGCACCAACGTAACAGTCGTCGCCATCGCCACCACGGTTCCCGCTTTGATATCCGCCTCAATCTGCCGAATCTCATCCCCCCGCCCCACAAAATCGGCGGCATCCAGGGGCAAAGCATAGCGGGCCGATTCGATTGTTCTCGCTTGTTGCTGGGTGATTTGGTTAAGGGTTTCAACCTGGTTAATGACCGTGCCGCCGGATATCTCGCCAATAATCTGGTTGCGATCGCCCCTCACCTCCTGGCGCATCACAGGCGTTAGTTCTGGAGAATCCGGCAAGTCTGCCATTGCAGTGGCCTCACTCGCTAAAGGTGATATCGTCCGTCACACGGCCAAGCACTTTGCCCCCGGTCACTTGCCCAATCACCTGGTTTTGGTTGCCCGTCACCGTCTGCACAATCTGAATGCCGGGGGTGCCATCGGCGGCATCGGCTTGCAAAATTTGGCCGATCGCCTCGGCCAGGGCGGCATCGCTGGCCAATAGCTTTTTCAATTGCACCCGCAGCGCCGTTTGCAGGTCTTCATCCTCTGGAGTGGCGGCGAGATCGGTGACGGCTTCCTGGGCCGCGGCTTTGGCCTCGACCTTGGGATGTAGTTTTTCCCACACTGCTTTGGCTTTGGCCCAGGCGTCTTCGCCAAACTTGCCAGCGGCTTTATCAGCGGCAGTATTGCCCAAGTTCAGCAAAAAAGGCAAAAAGGGAGTGAGGAAAGCGGTAAGCGTAACAGGATTCATCGGGGCACGGAGGATAAATTCTGTGCGGCAGCTTGATATCTGACCCACAGCTTAACTCATCTGACTGGGCCACCAAGCAAAGGAGTGGACTGGGATAGTGACCTCTAGAAAACTTTCTACCGAGTGGTGGGCAGTGCCCACCCGACGAAAGCTACCCACCCGACGAAAGCTACGATCGCTGACTTGAAGTGGGGATCTTTTTGCTGGGAAATCGCCTCAAAGGGTTCACGAAGCCAGGGCTAGCCCAAGGCCGGTTTTTGTTAACAGAGCGCAATGGTTCTGCTCCAGCGGCCGGGGTTTGCTAGGCTTAGTCTTGTATCTGTCCCCACTGCGCGTCGTTACCCATGCCAAGAACTCAACGCAACGACAACTTCATCGATAAATCCTTCACCGTTATGGCCGACATGATCCTCAAGATGATGCCGGCCAAAAAGAATGAGAAAGAAGCCTTTGCCTACTATCGCGACGGCATGTCAGCCCAGGCGGATGGGGAATATGCCGAGGCCATGGAAAACTATCGCGAAGCCCTGCTTCTAGAAGAAGACCCCTACGACAAAAGCTTCATTCTCTACAATATGGGTCTGATCCACGCCAGCAATGGTGAGCACGAGGTGGCCCTAGAAAAATACCAAGCTGCCTTAGAGCTCAACCCCCGCATGTGTCAGGCTTTGAACAACATTGCCGTGATTTACCACTACAAGGGTGAGCAGGCCGAAGCCAGCGGTGACAACGACACCGCCGAAACCTTATTTGATGAAGCCGCCCGCTACTGGCTGGAAGCGATCACCATCGCCCCGAACAACTACATCGAGGCCCAAAACTGGATGAAAAACACTGGCCGCATGAAGAACGACGTGTTCTTCTAGTCCGGCTCAGGGCAGCTCCACCGAGGTGGGTTTAGCAATATGGGGCAGCCCCCAGCCGAGCTTTTCCCGCAGCACTTTAAAGAATTCCGGCGATCGCAGCCGAATGAACCGAGCACTATAGGGGGCACGGCAGGTGCTGACCCAGTCCTCTGGCATCACATAGCAGCCCGCATTGCCATCCACAATCATCACCAGCTGATCAGTATTGGCCGAATGAATACTGACGGGTTCGTGATCCGGAAACACCAGCCCCCGAGAGGCCAGGGAGTGGGGGCAAATGGGAATCAGTTGGGTCACGGACACCCCCGGGGTGATCACCGGCCCTCCCGCAGACAGGGAGTAGGCCGTGGAGCCTGTGGGAGTAGAGATAATAATGCCGTCAGCTGCGATATCCACCGGCGAGTGATGACCAATGCCCACCTCAAAGTGGCACATGCTGGTCAGGGGCTCTCGATGCAGCACCATTTCATTCAGGCACAGGGCTTCCCAAATCAGGGTTTGATGGTGAAACAGCTTGACCGCCAGCATGGCCCGCTCTTCAATCTGAAAATCTCCCGCTAAGACCTGGTCAATGGCCTGGGGAAGCTGGTTTAAGTAGGTTTCTGTCAAAAAGCCCATATGGCCAGTATTGACGGTTAGGAGGGGAACCCCAATGGGGGCAATCTGGCGAAAAGCAGAAAGTACTGTGCCATCGCCCCCCAGCACTAGGGCAAACAGCATATCCTCGTCAAATTCCGGTGGTACCAGACTATCTAGGGGGGTGTGACAGAGGGGGCGTTCGGGGCTGGAGTAGCCCAAAATACCACCCACCCCTGTGGCCAAGATCACATCGTAGCCAAGGGCGGTCAGCTTGTCTTGCCATTCAAGGGCGGCCTGCTGAGCCACTGGCTTAATGTCGTTGTAGATAATGCCGACCTTGGGCACAGGCGGTTTCCAATTGCTAATCGAGGGCAAGGGGCGTAGATAAAAAGGTGTCCCACACCCGTCAAGATGCCGAACACGCTAGGACGGATAACATTTTGATGTCTCCCTAGGCTACCGTTTTTTCGCCTTGGGTTGAATAGCTGCCTAATGAAATTCTACCGATTGATTACAAGCCAGTCTCTACCGAACCTTTGATCCAGGATCAGGGGTAGACC
>SLIY01000102.1 GCA_007135385.1 Leptolyngbyaceae cyanobacterium CSSed165cm_216 | reverse complement strand
CCAAACCGTCCACCACATTGCCCGATGCCGCCAAGGTGTTTGTGCCCCAGGGGCGTCAGTTTAAGCTCACGTCTTTCCTGCCAGCGGCGGCTAACCACACCCAGATTGAGTTGGCTGACACTACCCTCGGCCCCAATAACGGCAGCCTGTGGTACGTCTATAACCCCCACGCCAAAGCCCAGAACAATGGCGCTACCCAGCACCAGGGGCTGCAAGTGGAGACGGTGCGAGACACGGTCTTCACCCTGAGCCCCCAGCCGCCCCAGGACCTGCCGGAGGACCAAAAAGTCCAGGTCAAGGCTGGGGAAATCTTGCCAATTCAGTACTACCTGGACCACGGCAGCCATCAATGGCTGATTGAGTTGGTCGAGCCGACCCTGGGGGACGGTAAAACCACCCGATGGTACATCAATACCCTCGACACCAAACTGGTGTCTGACATTACCCTGACTGTGACCAGCCCCACCATTTTCAAAAAAGCGCCCCAACCCGCCGCCACATTGCCCGACAGCGCTAAGATTTCGGTTGCGGCTGGTACCCGGTTTACCCTGATTAGCCACCTGCCCGCCGCCGGTGACCACACCCGAATCGAGTTGGCCGATGGCACCCTGGGGCCGAACCAAGACACCGTTTGGTATGTCTATAATCCCCACGGGACGATTCAAGGCCAGCGGCAGTTGCTCCAAGTGCTGAGTGACACCATGTTTAAGACCAGCACCGCTCAGTCCAGCCAACTGCCGGCTGATGAAAAGGTGCTGGTGCGGCGCAACACCATCTTTGAGCTGAGTTCTTACGCCCAACCCGCCAACAACCACGTCAAAGTGGCCCTGAAGGGGGCGTTCCTGGGTCCGCAACGCCGCAACACCTGGCACTGCTTCTTGCCTGATATTTATGTGGTGGGCACCGAAATTGGCAACAACCCCAATGACCAAAATAATGGTGGATCGGGTGGGGGCGATCGCGGCATTCCCCTCCAGTTTCCTGGCTTTACCGGCACCTACTATGCCAATGATCCGATCTTTTGGCAGACCCAGTATGGCGAGCGCGGCAATTTCACCTGGGGGGAGGCCCTTCACGTCAACCCGACCACGGGCCAGTACCGCCGTCCGGCCAACGCCGGCGTGATCTATGGTATTCAGCGGATTACCAGGGCAATGGAAGCTATTCGCAAGCGCTACGGCGATCGCCCCATTACCGTCACCTCCTGGTATCGGGACCCAGCCACCAATGCCGCCGTGGGGGGCTCTGTCAACTCTCGTCATTTGTTGGGGGATGCGGTGGACTTTGTCGTACCGGGACGACATCCCTTTGATGTCTACGCCGACTTAGACGCCTGGTGGGGCAGCCGCGGTGGGCTGGCCAGTGCTCGCAGCTTTACCCACATTGATGCTAGGGGCTACCGGGCCCGCTGGGACTACGGCGATCGCGCGATCGCCATGGCCGCCCAAATGCCCCTAAGCACTACCACCGGCACCTGGATGAAAGAAACCGACCTGGCCATTTACCTGATGCGCGGTAATACCTGGATTTCCCGCCTGACCAAAGCCCCCTCCTCCACCAACCCCCAAGAACAGGTGCTTAACATTACCGGCATGGCCGCCTGGTTTGAGCGGGCCGACTACCCCACCGCCATGACCTTTGCCATGGGCACCGGCGCCCCAGAACCAGACCCCTGGGTGCCCAGCCATAGCGGCAAAACCAACCCTGAAGGCATTGCTCTAATCAAGCATTTCGAGGGATTACGCACCACAGCCTACCAGGACCCCGTCGGCATATGGACGATTGGCTATGGCCACACCTCCATGGCTGGCCCCCCCCCAGTCTACAAAGGCATGACCATCACCGCCGCCGAAGCCGAAGCAATTCTGCAACAAGACCTGGACCTATTCGAGCGGGGGGTGGCCGGCGCCCTCACCATCACCACCAATGACAACCAGTTTTCAGCCATGGTTTCGTTTGCCTTTAACGTCGGCCTGGGGGCTTTCCGCAACTCCACCCTGCTGCGTAAGCACAATGCCGGGGACTTTGCCGGGGCTGCCAACGAGTTTCCTCGCTGGATTTATGCCGATGGCCAAATTCTGCCAGGGCTAGTGCGCCGCCGCCAAGCTGAAAGGTCGCTGTACCTGGGGCAACCCTGGGGACCTTAGGAGAAGAAGGGCTGTGCCCGGGCTGAGCAGGCACACAGGACAGTTGCGGCGATGGGCTTGCGAAACCACCTACAATGTAGTACAAGAAAACTACTACCTATTCACCCATGGCTGATTTAATTTGATCCACAAACTCCTGATGGTCGATTACGGGTTTAGAGATATAGCCATCGGCACCACTTTCATGGAGAAAATTTTCTCGATCCCCCTCCATGGCATGGGCGGTGACCAAAATCACCGGCAGGTTAGCCGTATTGGGGTCGGCCTTAAGCAATTGGGTAATTTTGATGCCATCCATCGGTTTCCCCTGGTACATGCTATGGGCCAGAGACACATCCATCAGCACCACATCAGCCTCGCCCCGGCGGGCAATGGCCATAACTTCTTCCACATCTTCCGTATGTCTAACGGCCAGGCCGCCGCGTTTGGTCAAAATCTTAGAAAAAACACGGGCATTAACCAGGTCATCTTCCACAATTAAAACAGTTTTCATGGCTTGGGTGTTTTCCTACGACCAAAACGATAGGCTTGCCATACCCAGGGGATTGCTTATAACGTACAGCATTGTTAACCCTGATGTACCACGTCTCGCTGATGATTCGTTGTCTTTGTTCGCCTTAGTCGCCAGTACCGTCCAGGGATTACCGTAGATGAAGACTACCCTAACCCTAAGGGGCTTCATCCCCCGGTTACGGTCCTGTCGAAAGATGGGTTGACAGTTCCAGGTTCAGGCTGGGAACGTTAGATTTCCTAGGGTTAAGCGCCTGACGTCGTTGCCACCCATGCCCCATATGTCTCATTTCACCCAGGATCCTGCCCATGGCCGACCAACTTAACATCCTTGCCTCTGGGCAAATTGTGCCCACTTCTCTGCATACCGAGGTGCAACGGTCATACCTGGAATACGCCATGAGCGTGATTGTGGGTCGTGCCCTACCCGATGTGCGAGATGGCCTGAAACCAGTGCATCGGCGGATTCTGTACGCCATGCATGAGTTGGGGTTAACCCCCGATCGCCCTTACCGTAAATGCGCCCGGGTGGTGGGGGATGTGCTGGGTAAATATCATCCCCATGGCGATCAGGCGGTTTACGATGCCCTGGTGCGGATGGTGCAAACATTCTCCAGCCGCTATCCACTGCTGGATGGCCATGGCAACTTTGGCTCGGTGGACAATGACCCCCCGGCCGCCATGCGTTACACCGAAACTCGCCTATCTCCCATCAGCAACGAGGCTCTGCTAGAGGATATCAGCGAAGCCCTGGTGGACTTTAGCGACAACTTCGACAGTTCCCAGCAAGAGCCTGTAGTCTTACCCACCCAGTTGCCTAATCTCTTGCTCAATGGGTCCTCGGGGATTGCGGTGGGGATGGCCACCAACATTCCCCCCCACAACATGGGGGAAGTGATCGACGGCCTGATTGCCCTGATTGATCGGCCCACCTTGTCTGACGAAGAGCTGTTTCGCCTGGTGCCAGGGCCTGATTTCCCTACCGGTGGGGAAATCATCGGCACTGAGGGGATCTATGAGGCCTATCGCACCGGTCGGGGCAGTATTCCGGTACGCGGGATTAGCCAGTTTGAAGAAATTCACCCCGGTCGGGGACGACAGCGGCGCAATGCCATCGTGATTACCGAACTGCCCTACCAGGTGAATAAAGCCGGCTGGATTGAGAAGATTGCCCAACTGGTCAACGCCAGTAAGCTGGAGGGTATTGCCGATATTCGCGATGAGAGCGATCGCGACGGTATGCGGGTGGTGATCGAGCTGAAGCGGGAAACCTCAGGACAGCGGGTACTGCAAGACCTGTACCGGATGACCCCCCTGCAAAGCAACTTCGGGGTAATAATGCTGGCCCTAGACAATGGCCAGCCCCGCCAGTTGCCCCTGCGGGAGGTAATGCAGGCATTTCTGGAGTTTCGGGAAACCACCCTAACTCGCCAATACCAGCATCAGTTGGACAAAACAGAAAACCGGCTGCACATTCTGGATGGATTATTGACCGCCCTGGGCAATCTGGATGCAATCATCGACATTTTGCGCAACGCCCCCGATGGCACCACCGCCAAGCAGCAGTTTCAGCAACAATTTGAGCTTAGCGAACGCCAAGCCGATGCCATTTTGGCCATGCCCCTGCGCAAATTAACTGGCATGGAGCGGCAAGGGCTGGAAACCGAGTACGAAGAGTTTACCCAGCGACGAGACCGGCTGCAACGGCTATTGTCAGACCGGCGGGAACTGCTGAAGGCGATGAAGAAAGAGCTCCGGGCGCTGAAGAAGAAATATGGCGATTCCCGCCGCACCCGGATTCAAACTGAAGCCGAGCGAGAAGAAGAATCCCAACAGATTGAGGACATCATCGCGGAGGCGGTGGAAGAAGACACCGTGGTGGAATTTAGCCAGAAGGGCTATGTGCGGCGGTATTCTCAGCGATCGTACCAGCGGCGCCAGGCTCGGCTGGACACAGACACCAACCCCAAGCTGCATGAGGCCGAAGAGGATTTGACCATTCAGGTGGAAGCGGCTGTCACCACTCAGGAGGTGCTTACCCTCACCCGAGATGGGCGTGCCTTTACTGTGAGCGTGGAGGACATTCCGGCGAATCCTCGCCAGGGCAAAGGGGTACCGTTGGTGAATTTACTGCCTGACTCGGTCCCCTCTGACGCCGATGCAGTGGTGGCCCAGCTGATCATCAGTGACGCCAATCTCGATCGCGACCTGATTTTGGTCACCCGCAAAGGCAAAATCAAACGAGCCCCTCTGAAGGAGTTCACCAACCTGACCGGCCGGGGGCTGACGGCAATGAAGGTAAAAACGGGCGATGAATTGGCCTATGTCACCCTGGCCCAGCCGGGAGATGAGGTGATCTTGGGGACATCTGGGGGCAGACTGCTGCGCTTCCCCATCGATGATGACAATTTACCGATCATGGGACGGGCCGCCCAAGGCCCCCAGGGGATACGCATGGGCAAACATGAAACCCTAATCGGCTGTGTGGCCACACAGGGGAAAAGCGACTGCGTACTGCTGATGTCGGCGGCGGGCTACAGTAAGCGCCTGCCAGGGAAGGCCCTGCGCTTGGCCAAGCGGGGGGACATTGGTACCCAGTCATTCCAGTTCAGCCAAAAGACCGATCACCTGGTGGCCTTAACCCCAGCCATAGCCCACACGTCCCTAACGGTGCTGACCAGCGCTGACCGGGTGGCTATAGTTCCGATCGAGTCGATACCCCGTCAGGGCCGTACCGGGGAATGCGATCGCGTGGTTAAACCTACCAAAGGCGAAACCGTCACCCAGGTGCTCACAGTTACCCTGCCAGAGTCCAGCGATGAATGAGCTTTTCTACAGCTTGACTCATAATCATGTAGTTTTCCACTGAACGGGATGGGCCTATGGTCTAATCACGACCGGAGAATGAACCAATATCGAAACACTGTTGAAGGACATCGAAAATTAGGACGATCCGCAAAAACTCTGTCCGCCGCTAGTTAGCGGCGGTTTTGCTCAAGTCTGCTTATTACAATGATTGCGCAGAAATTTGATACTCAATTTGCTCAGACGTGGGCAGTATACTATTGCTCTCGTTATTGAGGACCAATCCCACCAAACAAGTGGCTGCCACGGCCCAAATTCCTACTACGGTAAAAAGAGCAACAAACCATATTGGAATATGGTGAGTATGGGATGAGTCATCCTGTAATTTCAAAGATTTTAGGGCTTGATTCACTTTATCCTGAATGATTTTCAAGTCGTTTCTCAATCTTGCTTCTTCTTCCCGCCTCTCATCGTCCTTGACAGACTGTAGAAACACATCCAAGTCTTGTTGAATAGAATTGGAAAGTTTACTCATTATGCACCTCCTGTTTATCAGCCCGAAAGGCCAAAGTTTATTCACAGTATTCGCATAGGGGCGGATTCCGTAAGGCGGGACGTTATATCCGTAGTAAAATTCAGGAGCCTACCCTGTTCGCGCAACGACCCCAGGCGATATCCTGAGCTTGTTGCAGGAGGGTTAACTTGTCGTTTCGCAAGCGACATGAAACGCGAAGCGCCTCCAGAGGAGAAAGGGTCAGAAGCCAGAATACAGACAGGAAGTAGATTCTTGCCCTTCGACAAGCTCAGGGCAAGCTCCTAGATTCTGGCACCTGGTCTAGTCAAGATTTCCCGACTTAAATTTCACCCCGACATTTGTACTCTTTCGTTGGCTTAAATGTCTTTGAATCTGCACATTCTCACCAAATTTATCGTATGGTATTATCTGTTTTTGGATTCAAAAATTCATCAAATTTTTACTGTACTTATCAACTTTAAAGAGTCAAGACAGTCAGGCTCTTACAGATATTGCAAAGTATGGGGCAACATCTTAAAAATGCTTCAATAGCCTTAAACAGTAACGCAGACCAGCTTATGCTCATAGCTGTCATGTCAAGCGCTGAAGCGATCGCTCCGGCGATCGCTAAGGGATCTGCTGAAAAATAAGTCCCCCGCTTAAGCCGGATTTATTGTGATGGCCCACTTGGGCAGATCCTCTAATGGGTGCCAATCCACCCGAAACGTGGCTAAGGTTTCAGGGT
>SLIY01000330.1 GCA_007135385.1 Leptolyngbyaceae cyanobacterium CSSed165cm_216 | reverse complement strand
TGCAAGTGGTGCTGATGGAAGGCGATCGCAACGACACTAGCCACATTGACCTTGATCGCTGGATCCAGCTGATGGCCAAACTGGTGGCGGTGGCTCAACAGCAGCACACAGCCTTGGGTGTCAGCCGTGGCATCGATGGCGATCGCCTGGTGGCTTTTAATCGTGGCCAGCCAGTCCAGGGGCTGGTTGTCGGTCTGGAGCAGTCCGCTGATTCCATCGATCAGACATGAGGGGTTAGTATCGACATCGGAGCTGGTAACCCGGCAGATCAAGCCCAGGGCAATCTGGCGCTGTAGGTCAATTTGGGCTGACTGGCTCTCGGTTGGCAACAGCCAAACCACAGGGGGCACCTGGTAGTGCCAATAGGTATAAGTGATGATCTCGGTGGAGGGGTGATAACTCAACAGTAAGCAGGCGTCAGCCCCTAACTGACGCCCCAAGAGCTCTGAGAGGTAAGTTAATGCCTTTGGATCATCCAGGGTAGCAGCTAACCCATGGACAACCTGACTGATCAGGGCATTCGCCGCTGGTGCCTGGGAGGAACGGGCCACCCCGAGCGTTGCTGGGGGGCGTGCTGAAAACAGTACGGGAGAAGAGTCAGATACCATGTTCCCAGGTCGTGAGGTACGCTACTGATTTGATGCCTAAGCTAAGGAGTCGGTCAGCTAGTGGGGTTTTACCTAACGCCCTGACTGCTCTTAATAACTCCCTGACTACCCTTAGCGTAATCACTCCAGGCCGCAGCCGTATCTGTGATTTTGCCAATCTTTCAGGACCGCTGGATGAACAACTTCACATTTTCTGGTGAGGCGGCTAGGAACTTTACCTGGCAGATACATGGGATTACCAGAGATCAGCGGATCAGGACATTAGTATTAGGGTAAATTACAGACAGCACTGGACCCATCGTCAAGACCAGGTAGGCTTATGGCGCGATCTAAACGACAAACGGCAGCGGCCGTGATTGGCACGGTCAAGGGGCCGGGGGAAAACGGCAATCAGTATGTCTTTATTACCGTCAATAATCGGCAGGTGAAAATTGGTGAGTTTGTATACTACACCGTGGATCTGGCCGATCGGCCCCAGGCTCAGATTCTAGGTAAAATTTCTGATCGCCGCCTGATTGACCACCTGCCCGATCGCATTTTTGCCGATCCAGATATCAACCCAGACGCGATCGCGGCTCTGGTGGGGTTTGCCCATCCCAACCCCGAAATCTATGAAGTGACTGTCGATGTAATTGGGCACTTTCACCCGGCCCTGGGATTTATGAACCCCCGAATTGCTCCAGACCCTGGGGCCAAGGTCACCCTAGCCGATGACGAGAGCCTGCGCCAAATCATTAATAAGAAGCAGCCCCAGGAGGTCGGCTCGGCCCATGTGGGCTCGTTACTGCTGCGCCCCGGCGGTCGGGTGCCGGTGGCTTTGGATGTGAAGGAACTGGTCAGCACCCACATGGCGATTTTGGCCGGTACTGGGTCAGGCAAATCCTACACGGCCGGGGTGTTGATTGAAGAGCTGCTCAGTCCCTACAACCGGGCGGCGGTGCTGATCTTTGACCCCCACGGCGAGTATGGCACCCTCACCGATATGCGGGGGCATCCCAGCTTTGTGGGGGAGGATGGCTACAGCCCAGAGGTGAGGTTACTGACCCCTGACGACATTCGCATTCGCATGTCCTCCCTCGACTACTACGATATTTTGACCCTGCTGCCGGATATGAGCGATCGCCAGCAGGCCATTCTCAACAAAGCCTTTAGCCTGCTGGGCAAGCACAAGTTTGGTGACCACCGCTGGGATGTGCAGGATTTAATTTCCGCCTGCTATGAATCCGACCGCAGCACCGACGACGAGGGCAACGAGAAAACCGGGTCTTCGGCCCCGGCCCTAGAGTGGAAGCTGGGTAAGCTAGAGCGGTCAGACTACTTTCACCGCATGGATCATCTGGCTCCCAAGGATCTGTTTACCCCCGGCCAGGTCACTGTTTTACAAATGAACGAAATTAGCCAGGAAGAGCAGCAGGTAATCTGTGCGGCGGTGCTCCGCCAGAGTTATCAGGCCCGGATCAATACGGCCAAAGAAAAGATTGCCCCGGGGGACGAAAATTACCTGCCCTACCCGGTGTTTATTTTGATTGAGGAAGCCCATCGCTTCGCTCCGGCCCATGAACCAGCCCGGTGCAAGCAGGTCTTGCGTACCATCCTCAGCGAGGGCCGTAAGTTTGGCATGGGGGTGGGATTAATTACCCAGCGCCCTGGCAAGCTGGATTCTGACGTGCTGTCCCAGTGCATGAGCCAGTTTCTCATGCGTATCGTCAACCCAGTCGATCAAGACAGCTTGAAATATGGGGTTGAAGCCGCTGGGCGTGACCTGCTCAAAGAGCTCCCAGCCCTAACGAAAGGGCAGGTGATTGTGGCTGGGGCCTGTGTCAATACCCCAGTGCTCTGTCAGGTACGCCAGCGCCTGACCCAACATGGCGGCGAAACCATGAACGCCCCCGTAGAGTGGTTAGGCCATTTTCAGCAGCATCGTCAGCGCAGCCGGGCGATTGATCAAGCGGCGATCGCCAGTCCTGGCCAAAAAGCAGAAACCTTCGGCGGCATCAGCATTGAGTAGTGCGACTATCCTTCAGAGCTGGATGCCGGCCGTTCTAATCCCTCCAGTAGCCCCAGCAGCTCTCGTTCAAAGGCCACCTGGGCCCGGTTGGTACGCCCCCCCACATAGAGCTTGCCCTGTTGCGCTAAGGCCCACACCTGGGAGTGGGACACATAACTCATGATCACCCCCACCATCAACAGTCCAAATCCAGCATATACCAGCGGAATCCCTGGATCGGCCTTAATTTGTAGCCCCGTACTGCCAATCACATCCACTAGCGAGAGGGTGACACCATTGACATCAGTGGCCATGCCAGTGCGCACCGTTGACACCAGTTGACCAGCGTTGTCGTAGATCAGCACCGACCCTTGCAAATCTCGGGCCAGCAGGGTAACCCCGGCGCTCAGATCAGGCTTGGTGGGCAACCAAGTCCCCCAAAATCGAGGCCCATCAGTATCTAGGGGTTTCATCGGCAGTTGCAGCACCGGGCTATTATTCAACTTCACCTGAACAGCCGCTAGCCCCCAATCCGCCTGGTAGAGGGTGACCCCCTTGTGCCGTAGGGGCTCGTTAACATAGATAGTCTTACGGTCTAACTCTTCCCCCGCCGGGTTCAGAACAGACAGATCCGAGTAAAACTGGTCGATATTGCCGTCAGCGGTGTAATCAATCCAAAATCGGTTGACCCGCACCGACCAATCCGTAGGAATTTGTGATTTAGCCCAAGGGCCGGCGTCAAAAATATTGCGAATTTGAAAGGTCTCGCCACTGGGCACCATTTCCTGGGCAAAGAAACCGGTCATCGCCCCGACAATCGCCCCTAGCAGGATCAGCAACATGCTGGCATGGACGACAATCGGGCCAATCCGTCCAGCTAGACCCTTGCGACCATAAAGTTGTTGGCCTTGCTGAAACACCCGATAGCGCCGTTGTCCCAGCTGGGTGGCCAGGGTGGCTAGGGTCGCATCCGTAAGTTCGGCGCTAAGGGCCAACTTTTGAAATTGACGGGGCTGGGTGTAATACTTCCACCGTTGGGCCGCCCCCAGGGCGGGAAACTGTCGGGTAAAGGTGCAGGCGGTCAGGCTGGCCCCAAACACGATCAACAGGGCCAAAAACCACCAGGTACGATACACATGGTCCAGACCGCTGACGACAATGACTTTCCAGGTTAAAAAGCCAAAAAGAGCCGGATCCTCTGGGTAGTTCTCTTGGTAAAACGCTAAAGTCTGCCCCTGCTCTAAGACGGTGCCAGCAATGCTAAAAACGGCAATGGTCAGCAAAAGCGCGATCGCCAATCTCAGATCCGCTAGCAGAGGCAGTAGGTCTTGCCGTAGGTAGCGCTTTAAACCCTGGACAACGGGCCAACGATTAATCGCTTCAGAGGGAGTCATCGATATCAGTTCTCCGGGGTTAGACCAGGGTAGTGGGCAACAGCCGCGACAATAGAGAAAAGACGCCAAAGCCCAGCAATAACGCGCCACTGGCAGGGGTAATCCAGCTAGACCACTGTCGCAGGGCCAAGAGCCGCTTGAGGGTGGTGGTGAAGGTGCCCGCCAGTACCAAAGGCATGACATAGCCAGTGGCATAGGCCAGCAGCAGCGCTGCCCCCAATGCCGGGTTTTGGCTAGCGGAAATCCAGGCCAGCAGTGTGGCCAATACTGGGGTGCTACAGGGGGAGGCCACGATGCCGAAGGTGAGCCCTAAACCATAGGCCTTCAGCCAGGGAGGCAGGTTCCAAGACTCCAGGGTAGGACCACCCGCCGTAGGCAAAGAAATGGATAGGACCCCCAGCAAATTTAGCCCCATGACAATGGCCACGAGGCTGACGACAATCGGTAATCCTACCGCCACCTGACCATAGACAACGCCAAACAGCCCAGCCAGCAGCCCCAGTAGCGCCAGGGTAGTGGCCAAGCCTAGGGCGAACCCCAACGAGCGTAGCACTGCCCCTTGACGGGTTTCGCTGTCGTAGCCCCCCATGTAGCCCACCATAATCGGTAACATCGACAACAAGCAGGGGGACAGGCTGGTGAGCAGCCCGGCCAAGGCCACAACCGACAGGCTAACCCAAGACAGATGAGTAAGCTGGTAACTCACCAGCTGGGTAGCCCACTGGGCCAGATTATAGAGATAAAGCTGAAAGCTTTCTAACATGGAGGGGCAGAACCGTGACCAGCAGCTCCTATTGTAACGATTTCGCAACCCCCTTCCTCATAAACCTGGCCTACTCAACATGATCTACCACCCGCAGTCGCGATCGACCGTTTAGAGGCAGTGGCACTGGCGTCGTCTCTAGATTAATTTCCCGAGCGGCTCGCACCAGCAAGGCCGCTGCCGCCAGACTAGCCACCATCGAACTGCCGCCATAGCTCAGCATGGGAAACGGTAGCCCGGTGGTCGGCAAAACCCCAGTGGCCACCCCCATATTGAGCAAAGACTGGCCCACTAACACTACGGTTGCCCCCACCGCCACCAACTGGTGTAAGGGCTGGGTCAGCCGTAGGGCTACCACCAGAGCCGTCGAGGCATAGATCGCCAACAGCAGCAGTAATACTAAACAGCCAACAAATCCGAATTCTTCAGCAAACACCGCAAAAATAAAGTCGGTGTATTGAATCGGCAGGGAATAGAGCTTCTGTTGGGAAAGGCCAAACCCCTGGCCCCACAACCCACCAGAGCCAATGGCTAGCAAACTTTGAATCAGCTGATACCCCTGATTGCCCGGATCAGCCCAAGGATTTAGAAACGACACAATCCGTTGACGCTGGTAAGTCTTGATGCTGACACTGACCACCGCTGCCAGGCCTCCACCGAGAGCGGTCATAGCAATGTAGCGGTAGGGCAACCCTGATGCTAAGGCAATCAACCACAGGGTGAGACCGCACACCGCCGCTGTACTTAAATTAGGCTGCATCAAAATTACAGCCAATACCGTCATAAAAATACTCAGCCAGGTCAACCGAGTACGCCACGACAACTGGTGCCAACGACCAAATAACCTCGCCCCCTGCAGCACCAAGCAGGGCTTGATCAATTCTGAGGGCTGAATCATGAACGGACCGAGGGGTAGCCAACGGGTGGCCCCATTCACGGTTACCCCCAAGGCCGGAATCAACGTCAGACAAACCAGGCCCAAAACAATCAGCAGAATTGTGCCCGACAACTTGAGCAACTGGTCGAGGGAGGTGTGCACAATGCGGTTGAACACCATTAGCCCCACCCCAACCCAAAGCATTTGGATCAGTACATAGTGCAGCCCATAGCCTCGCTCAGTAACCGAGACAGAGTAGGATGCGGAAAACAAGACCAGAAGACCGATACCCAACCAGAGAAACGTCAACCAGCGCAGCCAGCGGGCCTCCGCAGACCACTGACTAACCGTCGGATCTATCCATGGCACGATATGAGTCACGTTCACCCTGGTGTACCTCTCCAATTTCACGCCCATTGTCCATGCTGTAATGCTCCAGTCGGTGGAGATAAGTGGGCTAGGCAATATCAAGGGTCAAGTATAGTCGAGGCGCTTCAGAACAACACATCAGATTTCTGAGGGGGAAGCCGCTTAGAATGAACGACTTTTGGCGACTATTTCAAGGCGAAAGAGCCAAAACAAAAGAGGGTCCATGGCGGTACCCTCTCCCTATCCTGGCTGCGAAATCACAGCTGGGGTCGATGCTGATGAATGACCTTGTCGATCGCCCAAGGTTAAAGCAGACCAGTATTAGCCCCTTGACGACCTGTAGCTAACTCAACCTTGACGATTTTACCGCCCATTTTTTGAATCCGCTGTTGCTCACTGAACCAGTTGTCGTAGGGTACTAGCTTGGTAAAAAAAGTATTTTGTAGTTCCCGCTGGGTCCGAATTCTGGTTTGGCTCGGAACACAAGCCGTAATCTTAAACATGCGCATGGCAGAAAACGCTCCTACTATCTCAATGGTGGATAACAATACGATGACCCACAACCCCCTCAAAGGCCACAATGGAATCGTAGCCTGCGAATCTAAGCTAAACACTGAAAAGCCAGAGTCCAAAGCCAATGTCACAGACCCTAGGTAGACAATACAGCCTCACCTCTTGTCTCTAACACTCGCTTCTGACCCTGGCTAACAGATACCTCGACTCAG
>SLIY01000005.1 GCA_007135385.1 Leptolyngbyaceae cyanobacterium CSSed165cm_216 | reverse complement strand
TTCTTAACTGTAGCTGTATTTATTTCTGGCCAATAAAAATCTGGAGTCGGTGGCTATCAAAAAAGGGCTGAAAGGGGTGTTGTGGCGATCGCCCAACCTACTGCAGGGCCTGGTCTGATGCGTTACGCTAGAGCGATTATGTTTCCGGCTGGACTAAGACTGTCGGCCCTTTGTCAGTCAATGAGTAATGAGCCTACTAACCCCGGTTTGTGGTGATTACCCCCGTGATTACCAGACTTCCTCCAATTAGTAGAGACGGGCTTAGGGTTTCTTGGAGCAGTAGGGCTGCCAGGGCGATCGCAAAGACCGGCACCAGATTAATAAACACCCCCGCTTGGGCTGGACCAAGCTGGCGCAGCCCATCGTAGTACCAGCTAAACCCTACTGCCGACCCCAGCACTCCCAGGTAGATCAGGCCGCCCCAGGTGACAGCACTTGACCCTGACAACAGATCGGGGAGTCCATCGGCTAAGGCGGGTCCCAACAACAGCACCGCCCCAGTGAGACAGGCGTAAGTGGTGGTGGCAAAGGGGGAAAGCTCTGCCATCACCACTTTGCCCAGAAGGGTATAACTCATCCAGCTGACGACGCAGCCCAACAACAGCAGTTCGCCGACCCCCACATTTCCCCGTAGCAGGTCCATGGGGTTGCCGCCACTGATGACCACCGCTGCCCCCAACAGCGAGAGGCTGATGCCTAGCAGCCTGGTGCGGTTCAGGGGGTCTTTGAAAACCAAGGCCGCCCCCAGGGCGATCGCCACTGGATTCAGGGCAATAATTAGCGCAGCTCGTCCAGCCTCTACGGTTTTGAGGCCCGAAAAGAAGAATACGTTGTAAGCAAAAATACCCGTCAACCCCAGCAGCGCAATGGGTAGCCATAATCGCCTGGGTGGCCAGGGCAGGGTACCTTCTATCCCATAGGTCAACAGCACCAAACTCACAGACGCGATCGCAAAACGGCAAAAGGCCGCCGCAAACGGGCCCACATCTTGCACCACCAGCCGCCCAGCGATGAAGGTGCCGCCCCACAGCGCCATGGTGATCAACAACTTTAGATAGGTCATACTGAGTTTTGCCTAACAAAAGGGATAGGGCCACTGTATAGTGCTATTCCCCAAGGTGAGTCAGGCAACTCAATCGATCATTAATGGCAGGATAATTGAGCTAAAACGATGTTGAGAGGTGTACTTTGGCCTTACCTGTTCTGCCTGCCACAGCATTTAGTCATCCCCAGGGCCACAATCGAGAGGCGATTGAGGCGGTCTTGCAGGCCGTCGTGGGGCAGATTGTCGAGTATTTGGCGAAAACTGGGGTTCACGAGCCGTTGCCCACCCCACAACAGGCGGTGTTTCAGCCGATTCCAGAGCAACCGACGGGCATGGCGGCTCTGCTAGATCACCTCCAGGCAATTATGGCCCAGTCGATGAATCCAGCCCATCCAGGCTATATCGGCCATATGGATCCGCTGCCTACCACCGCTTCCCTGGTGGGGGACTGGGTGGCCGCCGCCCTCAACAACAACATGCTGAGTGTGGAAATGTCGCCAGCTCTGTCGCGGCTAGAGCCGTTGCTGATGGCCGAAATTGCCCAGCTATTTGGTCTGGGAGCTCAGGCCGGGGGACTACTCACCAGCGGCGGTACCCTGGCCAATTTGCAGGCCCTGACTGTGGCCCGCAATCAGCGGCTGGGTTGCTTGCAGGAGGGGCTGACTCCGAGCGCGACAAAGCCGGTGATTTTTGCCTCAGAGATGGCCCACACGTCCATTCAAAAGGCAGCCATGGTGCTGGGCCTGGGGTTAGATGGGGTGGTGTTGGTGCCTACCACCACTCATGCCCAACTGGATGTGGGGGCGCTGCAGGAGCTGATTAACAAGGCCCTGGCTCTGGGGCAGCAACCCTTTGCGGTGGTGGCCACGGCGGGGACAACGGTGACCGGTAACATTGACCCCCTACCAGCGATCGCAGCTGTGGCTAAAACCTATAATCTCTGGTTCCATGTGGATGCGGCCTATGGGGGGGCGATCGCCTTTTCGCCGACCTACCGCCATCGGCTCGCGGGCATCGAGCAGGCCGATTCCATCACCTTTAACCCCCAAAAGTGGCTGTATGTCACCAAAACCTGCGCCTCAGTGCTGTTTCGCGACATGGGTTTACTAGACCGTCACTTTCGGGTATCGGCCCCTTACATGAACACCGAAGCCGACTGGACTAACCTGGGGGAAATTTCCATCCAGGGCACCCGCCACACCGATGTCCTCAAGCTGTGGCTGACCTTACAGCATCTGGGTAAAACCGGCTGTGCCGCTCTGATTGATGCCGGCTATGCCCTCACCGCTCACTTTGTGGACCAGGTACGCCAGCGATCCTACCTGGAATTGGCCAGCCCGCCCGAGATGAACCTGGTCTGCTTTCGGGGCTGTCCCCCCAGCCTGCCTCTCAGCCAGTGGGATGCCTGGAACGCCCAGTTGCAGCAGGTGTTGCTCAGTCAGCAGCAGACGTTTCTATCCCTGCCCATCTTCCGTCAGCAGCGGTGGCTAAAGGCGGTGCTGCTGAATCCCTATACCACGGTGGACCAGATCACTCGCCTGTTTGAGGCGATCGATCGGTATGCGGTTGATCGGGGGGGGTGAGGGAGGTGAGGAGATGGGGAGGGTGGGGAAGTTTTGGATTTTGGATTTTGGATTTTGGATTCGTAGCGTGGGTTAGGCGGTTGGGGTTAAGGCGATCGCCAGGTCTCTTACCTGCCGCCGTAACCCACGAGTGGGGGATGGGTGGATGGGTGGTAGAGGTGGAGCGGCTTCTAGCTGATCACCGCGTACTGTCGCCAGATATCGCCATAAACAATATTAGGGGTACGCCAGGGCTTGTGGTGACCACCGCTCCAGTGGATCACGGCCACATCTTTGAGATCTTTCTTTAAAAGCCAGGCCAGAGGGCGCACATTGCCATAACCGCAGCGGTTCCAGCGGGCATCCAGATGCAGATAGTGCTTAAACATCAAGTTCAGCAGGGTTTCATCCCCTAGGTTGAGCATTTGATAGTTATAGCTGGCGTCCCAGTCCATGTAGTGGCGCATGGTGGCGTAGGTGGCCTCGCTCCAGTGGCTGACGTCGGTGACAATCAGGCCACTGTTGAAGGTTTTCTCAAAGGTTCTAAGTTCTGACCAGGCTTTAAACGGTTTGCCGAAGTAGAGAAAGGCCGGGAAAAAATGGGGCACTGCCGCAAAGTAGAGGTCAGGGGTCAGCTGGGTGCTCTCAAACAACTGGGCCACATCCCCCAGCACAATCACATCGGCGTCTAGGTAAATGACTTTGGTGAGATCGGGAAATAGGCGGCCTAGAAATAAGCGAGCATATTGCATGTAGCGGGAGTTCTGGCGATCGCGGCTTTGGGGCTTAAACCGATTGTTCAGGTAATCTGCCAAATACTGGGGCGGCGTGAACCCCGCCAACCGCCACTGAAACGGTGCATCCGGAAAATATTGCCTCAATACGGTCTCAAATTCTCCCTGCTCCTCGGGCGGCACCGCAATGTTAAACCGTAGCGCTGTGGGGGTAGCGGTATTGCTGACCACCGAATTCAAGGCCGCTAGCATCCCTACCATCACCCCTTGATTCAGGGAAAACGCGATGTCAATGGTCATGGCCAGTCGAATCCTCCTGGAGGGGGCATCAAAATTTACCCTGAGAGCTTGTTTGAAAAGCCAAATAGGGTCTCAGGTTGTACCTAGGGGTAGGCCAATATCCTGAAACTTCAGCGAGTTTATGGCCGCTTGGCAGCAAACTATACCTGGGATCACCTTTTTCAAACAACCTCTGAGCCCGGTAACCTAAGGAGTGGGCGTTGCAATCATATCAAGGACATAACAACCATGGCTAAAGTCACCTTGAACGGCGTTGTACTGGCCGAAAGCGACCAATGCGAAGTGGTGGAAGGGAACCAGTACTTCCCCCCCGAGTCCCTTAATCAGGACTATTTCCGGCCCATCGATAAAACCACTGTCTGCGGCTGGAAAGGCACCGCCAACTACTATGACATCGTCGTTGATGGGAAGGTTAACCCCGGTGCCGCCTGGTACTATGCGGAGCCTAAGTCAGCAGCCAGTAACATCAAGGGCTATGTGGCCTTTTACCGCAATAAGGTAACGCTGGAAGCGTAGGTTGTATCAGGGCCGGATATCCGGCCCTGATACAACTAGACCTTCTTCAGCCAGCTAAACATGGCCCGCAGGTCCTTACCCACCGCTTCGATCGGGTGCTCGGCTTCCCGGCGGCGCATGGCGGTAAACCCGGCGTTACCGGACTGGTTTTCTAGCACAAACTCGCGGGCAAACTGACCGGTCTGAATCTCGGTCAAGATTTTCTTCATCTCGGCCCGGGTTTCATCAGTGATGATTCGGGGGCCACGGGTGTAGTCGCCGTATTCAGCGGTGTTGGAGATGCTATCGCGCATGGTGGCGAGGCCGCCTTCCACCACCAGGTCGACAATCAACTTCACTTCGTGCAGGCACTCAAAGTAGGCCAGTTCTGGCTGATAACCGGCGTCCACCAGGGTTTGGAAGCCAGACTTGATCAGCTCGCTGAGACCGCCACAGAGCACCACCTGCTCCCCAAACAGGTCGGTTTCGGTCTCTTCCCGGAAGGTGGTTTCGAGGATACCAGCTCGGGTGCCACCAATGCCCTTGGCATAGGCCATGGCGCGATCGCGGGCCTGACCGGTGGCATTTTGATAAACCGCAAATAGACAGGGTACCCCCTGCCCTTCTTGATAGGTACGTCGCACCAGGTGACCGGGGCCTTTGGGGGCCACCATCACTACATCCACATCTTCGGGGGGCACAATCTGGCCAAAGTTGATGTTAAAACCGTGGGCAAACAGCAGCACGTTGCCCGCTTCCAGGTTGGGAGCAATGGCTTCTTTGTAGACCGCCTTTTGGACTTCGTCGGGCAGCAAAATCATCACCCAGTCGGCCAGCTTCACCGCATCGGCCACGGGCTTTACGGTCAGCCCTTCCGCATCGGCCTTGGCGGCAGAGCGACTGCCTTCGTATAGACCGACAATGACGTTGACGCCGCTATCTTTGAGGTTGAGGGCGTGGGCATGGCCCTGGGAGCCATAGCCGATAATGGCCACGGTTTTACCGTTGAGTAAATCTAAGTTAGCGTCACTGTCGTAATACATGCGGGCCATGGGCGTTCTCCTTACTTAATCCACTGGCTGGGGTTTGCGGTGCAAGCTCTTGATTCTACCAAAACAAAGGGGGCCAAAACAAAGGGGGCCAAACCAGAGGGGGCTAAGGAAACGACGGTGTGAGGTAACGCTAATTTGGCTGCGGTTGTGGGTCGCCGCCGCGCCATAATAGGATCACGTACTAACCTTTTGCTAGAGCTAACACACCCATGCGGCCCAAGCGATCTGCTAAACCCAAGCTAGGACGGCTCGAAAAAATTGATCCGGTGGACTACTGGCAGAGTCCAGCCGACTTTCAGCATTGGCTGATCGAGCCCGAAAATTTGGAACTACTGAACGAGGCCCTAGGTTTAGAGTTGGCGATCGCCGATCCCGCCGCTTTAGTCGATGCTATTGACGAGGACCTCAACTATCTGACACTGGTGGACGCTGGCGATATTCCGGTGCTAATCACTGTGCAGCTGGGGACCACTGACGCCACTCACCTAGGCGAGTTGATCGCCTGGGCCGCGGCCGAGTCTGCCACCTCGGTGATTTGGATTGCAGCCGATTTCTGTACTGATCAACGGTTGGCCTTGGGTTGGCTGAATCAATTGGGTGCGGAGACGGTTACCTTTACCGCCGTTGAATTGGAGCTGTGGCAGATTGGTAAAAATGCCATGGCGGTTAACTTTACCCCTGTGGAAGAGGACGGGCTCACCGATTCGGCTGAGGGCATCGTCCCAAAGTCCGCTGACCCTGGCTCGGAACCAGACCCAGAGACGGAGCCTGAGCCCGAGCCCCTGACCGAGTTACAGCAGGAAAATCTGGACTTTTGGAGTGGCCTCTGCGATCGCCTGGATCGCCAGGGCAGTCTGGTGAAGCCCGGTTCCCCCATCCCTGAAGCTACCCTAGGGTTTGCCATTGCCCGAGCTGGGTTTCGCCTCAATGCCATTCTCGATCGCGACCACCACAGCCTCTACACCGAGCTGCTGCTGTCGGGTATTGATGCCCACCCCCACTTTTACCTGCTGGCCCACGAAAAAGAGCTGATCGCCGATGAAACAGACCTGCCCCTGATCTGGGATGACGCCGGGGAGCATACCTGTGTGGTGGCCACTGTGCTAGAAGGGGTTGAGGTGGGCGATCGCGATCGCTGGCCCGACTACCAGGCCTGGTTCTGCCACTGTCTGGAACGGTTCTATGAAGCCTTCTTTGACCGCGTTAAACAGCTCGATGCCGCCGCCTACCAACCCATGCCCCGGCGATCGGCCCCCCTCACTGATGCTCTGATTTTACCCGCCAGCCAGCGAGGTTAAGGACCGGTCCACTTTTTCAATGCCTCAGCTTGCATCCTGTTCCTGCTGCTTGCGGGTAGCTTTGCGGGCCGAAATGATGCGAGTAATGTCGTTATTTTCTGTGATGATGGCGACTGGGTTGATATCCTCTGCCACGCCGTATTGGCAATCAGCAATCTACCAGCCACTTGGAGGGCTGCCAACGGCAGCATAAAGAAGGTAAGAATTAGCTGTCCTCCAACTAGGAAGAAGGTTAAG
>SLIY01000474.1 GCA_007135385.1 Leptolyngbyaceae cyanobacterium CSSed165cm_216 | reverse complement strand
TAAAGATGATTCCCCAACCTAAGCTGTCTGAGGCAAAGGTGAATAGTGAAGTTGCATCAGTTGATTGGTGTGAAGTGTCTCAACTGCATAGGTTTTGCCATTCAGATCGACAAACTCAACTTCAAAGACTGTTGGCTCATAGACTTCGATAATGGTGCCAACCTGTCCTTTATATAAACCCAGATCAGGTAAATTTTGGGTAATCGCAACTACATCTAACATTTTCATGTCGCTCGATCTCCATTTTTAAGGAATATAGCAAGTGACTAATCGGGGAAAGTCTTCATGAAATCTGACTATCCAAACACTCCTGACTAAAGCCGTTTTTCCTCTACGAGTCATTTCAAAATCGATTTGATACTTTTGCCCGTAATCATTACGCCTAGTTGGAGTTGCTTCATGAGTTCTGATTACCTCGTTCAAAGCATCTCGCAACTCTTGAGAATTGCTCACATTGATGCCTAGGGCAGATTGAAAGACCACCGCCTTATGACGACCCTCAGAATGGTTGGGGTTTAGCGAGTAGCCTTCCAACTTATCCGCAGGAAGAATTGCCCTATCGGGATTAGGTAGCTTCACAAGTAGGCTATGGGGCTATCTGGCGTGATTGTAGTTCTGGACATTTTGTCAGGGATTCGACTCTATTTTAGCCAGAACTGTAAGAATTAAGGGGCGGGCATGACTTACACCACACCCACCCCAGAGGTTAGCTATTCAGCCTAGCTAGACTGGCCCTAGCCCATGCGCTCCTCCGTTTTGGCGATTTCGAGCATCGTTTTCAACACCGTGTCCGGGTTGAGGCTGATGGAGTCGATGCCCAGTTCCACCAGGAAGGCGGCAAACTCGGGGTAATCGCTGGGGGCCTGGCCACAGATACCGATCTTGCGGCCCTTGGCTTTGGCCTTGGTGATCACCTGGCGCACCAGTTCTTTTACCCCTTCGTCGCGTTCGTCGAAGATGTGGGCTACCAGGGCCGAGTCGCGATCGAGCCCTAGGGTGAGCTGGGTGAGGTCGTTGGAGCCGATGGAGAAGCCATCGAACACCTCACTGAACTGATCCGCCAAAATCACGTTGCTGGGGATTTCGCACATGACGTAGACTTGCAGCCCGTTTTCCCCTTGTTTCAGGCCGTAGTTGGCCATGGTTTCCAGCACCTTGCGGCCCTCGGCGGGGGTGCGGCAGAAGGGCACCATGGGAATCAGGTTGGTGAGGCCCATGTCATCGCGTACCCGCTTGATCGCCTTACACTCTAGGCCAAAGGCTTCGGTGTAGTTGGGATCGTAGTAGCGGGAGGCACCGCGCCAGCCGAGCATTGGGTTTTCTTCCTTGGGCTCGAATTCGCGACCGCCGATCAGATTGGCGTATTCGTTGCTCTTGAAGTCGGACAGGCGCACCACCACAGGGTTGGGATAGAAGGCGGCGGCGATCATACCGACCCCGGTGGCCAGTTTATCGACGAAGAACTCGGGCTTATTGTCGTAGTTGGCGGTGAGTTGGGAGATTTCCCACTTAGCGGCTTTGTCTTCGAGGTCATCGAAGTGCATCAGGGCCAGGGGGTGGGTCTTGATGTGGTTGGCAATGATGAACTCTAGCCGAGCCAGGCCGACGCCGTCGCAGGGGATGGCCGCCAGACTAAAGGCTTCTTCGGGGTTGCCCACGTTCATCAGGATTTTGGTGCGGGTGCGGGGCAGGTTGTCGATTTGGGTGTCGACCACTTCAAACGGGACAAGCCCAGAATAAACCCGGCCCTCTTCCCCTTCAGCGCAGGAGACGGTGACCTCCTGGCCGGTGTTGAGCACGCCGGTGGCATCGCCACAGCCGACGATCGCCGGAATCCCCATTTCCCGGGCAATAATGGCGGCGTGGCAGGTGCGCCCACCCTGGTTGGTGATGATCGCGCTAGATCGCTTCATGATCGGCTCCCAGTCGGGGTCGGTCTTATTGGTGACCAGTACATCCCCGGCCTGGAATTCGGCGATTCGGTGGACATCCATGATCACTCGGGCTTTGCCGGCGCCAATCATTTCGCCCACGGCCCGGCCAGTGGTGAGGATATCGCCGCTGCCATTGAGCTTATAGCTCTTGATCACATTGCTGGCTCTTTGGGATTGCACCGTTTCGGGCCGAGCCTGAACAATGTAAAGGTCCCCAGTAATGCCGTCCTTAGCCCACTCGATGTCCATGGGGGTGTCTTTGCCCCGCTTGGCGCTATAGTGGTCTTCGATGATGCAGGCCCACTTAGCCAGGGTGAGAGCTTCGTCGTCACTGATGCAGAACTTATGGCGATCGGGCTCGGCTACGGGCACGTTCTTGGTGTCTTTGCCGCCACCGATGTCGTAGATCATTTTGATCTCTTTACTGCCCAGACGCTTGTTGAGAATGGGCCGTTTGCCGTCCTTGAGGGTAGGCTTAAAGACGAAATATTCGTCGGGGTTGACGGCCCCCTGCACCACGTTTTCCCCCAGGCCGTAGGCGGCGGTGATCAGGGCCGCGTTCTTAAAGCCGGTTTCGGTGTCGATGGAGAACATGACGCCGGAGGTGGCCAGGTCAGAGCGCACCATTTTTTGTACGCCGACGGACAGGGCGACAGCGAACTCGTCGAAACCATCAATGCGTTCGGCGTACTGGTGGCGGTAGGAGATGGCGCGATCGGTGAACAGGGAAGCGAAGCATTTATGGCAGGCTTCTACCACCCCTTTGACCCCATGGATATTCAGGTAGGTTTCCTGCTGCCCCGCAAAGCTGGCGTCGGGCAGGTCTTCGGCGGTGGCACTGGAGCGCACAGCCACATCCAGGTCACTGGAGAATTTGCGGCACTCGTCGGCGTATTCCCCTTCGAACTGGTTACAGTAGTCGGCATCTTGGCCGTATCGTTTGCACAGCCGTAAATAGGCACTGCTGATCGCTGTTTCTAGCTCTGGGGGGAAGGGAGTATTCATCACCATAGCCCGGGCCTGCTTGCCGCGAACTCGCAGATCCGACACGTCATCCAAATCCAGGTCGGCAAACAGGTCGCGCAACTTGGCTTCTAGGCCTGCCTTTTCAATGAAGTAGCGATAGGTAAAGGCGGTGGTGGCAAAGCCTGTGGGCACATTTACCCCTTTCGAGCCCAGTTGCTGGATCATTTCGCCCAGGGAAGCATTTTTGCCGCCCACCAGGGGAATATCGTCGATACCCACTTCTTCAAACCATAAAATGAAGGCATTTTCTTTGGTTTCTTGGGCAGATACATAACCTTCTGGACGATGGGTTGAGACCATAGTAATTCTCCAAATTCGGCGAATAAAACTTACGTCTGAAGGGACGTAAGTTTAGTCAGTGCAGGTGATGCGATGGAGACAAAAATTGGGCGTAGCCAAGGAGCATTAGAGACAACACGTTGAACATCAGTCGCGATCGCGAACCTGTGAGCAGACAATTGGCTGTAATCCACAGGAGTCACCTGATCAGAATAGTTGCTGACCAGCCACCAAACATGACTTAAACGTTCACGACCGGAACCTTTAAGCTCCGCTGCAGGAGAGTGACTAAGCAATTATTCTTACTTCTCTATCCTATGAGGTGGTGGCCGTGATTGGGGCCATTAACACGGTTTTTTAAGGTCTAAGTTTCAACTCTTAATCTTTGGTGACAAATAATTAGCTGCTGGTGGTTAGTCAGGCAGTTTCATGCGATGCAGCAGGCGACGAGCTACCGCAAATAACACTAACCCTAATACCAAAATCATCCCCACTTGCCACCACACCCCTGGCCAACCGCTACCCCGTACAAAGGCGTCCCGGCTGAGGGCAATGTAGTAGCGGGCCGGGACCACATTCGACACCATAGATAAAGGGAAGGGAATATTGGCCAGGGGATAGATGAACCCCGAAAGTAACAGAGCGGTGAGAAAGCCAACTAGGGCCACCCCCTGGACAGCCGCATTTTGGCTATTGGCCCGCACCCCCACAAACAGTCCGAACATGACCGCCGCCGCTAGAAATATCGGTGTGCCTAGTAGAAACGGGGTAGGATCCCCCGCAAAGCCGAGGCCAAAGATCACCATGGCCAGACCAATCACCACCAGGGCCTCAACTAACCCTACCCCTAGGTAAGCCAATCCTTTACCCAACAGTAGTTCCTCGGCCCTGAGGTCAGAGGCATAGACTTGGATGATAGTGCCCCGCTCTTTCTCCCGCACCATGGCAATGGCCGCCAGCAGGGAGGGAAAAATCCACAGCACGACCCCCAGCACTCCAGGCACAATAAACAGGGACTCTTGGCGGCCGGGATTGAACCACAGCCGAGTTGCCACTGTTACCGGCAGGGGCAGGGGCTGGGGGACTAGGGATTGGTTGAAGGCATTGGTGGTGGCTCGGATAGCATTTTGCAAAAAGCGGGCATTGTTGGCGTCGGTGCCGTCGATCAGCACTTGTATGGTAACCGGCTGCCCTTGGGTGATTTGCCGTTGAAAGTCGGGGGGAATCACCACCACCGCCTTGGCTTGGCCTTGATCGAGGGCGGCGGCAACGGGGCGATCCAGGGGCCAGGGCACTGGCTTGAACTGATTGGTAGCAAACAATTGTTCCCCATAGGCGCGACTGTGGGGGCTAATATCCAGGTCTTGGACCACCAGGGGGAGATCTTGACTTCCTAGGCGGATGGCAAAGCCAAAGATAAACAGCGTGAGCAGGGGCAGCACGATCGCCAGGGCCACCGTGAGGCGATCGCGCCAAAACTGACTCAGCTCTTTACGGGCTTGGGCCAGAATCCGTTTCATCCCCCCGCCCTCTGCACAATACCGATGAACGCATCCTCTAGGGTAAAAGGAATGGGACGCAGCTGGTGGAGGGTGATATGGGCCGCCTGTAGCCGCGATCGCAGCTGGGGAATATCCTGCGGCGGCTCATCCACGACCACATGGAGACGATCGCCAAACATCGCCACCCGCCAGGGGGCCATGGCGGCCTTCAAGCAGTTGGAGGCCGCTTGTAGGGGCTCAGCCACCAGTTCTAACAGCTGCCCCGGCTGGCTGGCTTTAATCTCCTGGGGTGATCCCTGGGCCACCAGGCGGCCAGCCACCATAAATCCCATGCGGTTGCAATGCTCTGCCTCTTCCAGATAGTGGGTGGTGACCAAAATGGCGGTGCCTTGCCGGGCCAGATCGGCGATCAGCCGCCAAAATTGTCTGCGGGCCAGGGGGTCAACCCCGGAGGTGGGTTCGTCCAGAAACAAAATTTCCGGCTCATGCATCACCGATGCCCCAAAGGCTACCCGCTGCTTCCAGCCCTGGGGCAAGCGCCCCGTCATCAGCTGCCCTTGTCCCTCTAGGCCACAGGTGGCCAGCACCCAGTCAATCCGAGCGCGCCGCTGCGATCGCCTGATGCCATATACACCACAGTAAAACTCCAGGTTTTGGCGGATGGTCAGATCATCGTACAGGGTAAATTTTTGGCTCATATAGCCCAGCCGCTGGCGAATCGCCGATCGCCGCAGATCCTGTTTCTCCCCGGCCAGTTCCATGGCACCGCTAGTGGGGACCAACAGCCCGCAAAGCATTTTGATGGTAGTGGTTTTGCCCGCCCCATTTGCCCCCAGCAAGCCGTAGATTTCGCCATGGCGAATGGTCAGGGTGACATCGTCCACTGCCCGAAAATCGCCGAAGGTTTTACCCAGCTTCTCAGCCTTGATCGCCACCCCGGCTGCCGGGGTGGCAGCTCTGGGGGTCTGCTCTGGAAATGGAATGAACGGTGGGTCAGAACCCTGCTGCCGCAGGCGGGTGACAAAGACATTTTCCAGGGTAGGGGGCATCAGCGTCAGGTCAACGTAGGCAATATCCCCCAAGCGCGATCGCACCTGCTGCGGCCCCGCTTGCCGATCGGCCACCAGCACATCCAGCCGGTCTCCAAAGGTCTGCACATCCACAATCACAGTCCCCCCCCGATCCCCCATCTCCTCGCCCACCAGCGCCACCTCCGCCCGCCCCAGGTCACTGGCCTGAGCCAGGTGTACCTCTAGCCGGTGCAGCCCCAAACTCTGCCGCAGTTCTGGTACGGTCCCCAGCTGTTGGATCTGCCCTGCAGACATCAAAGCCACGCGATCGCAGCGTTCCGCTTCATCCAGGTAGGGGGTCGCCACCACGATAGTGGTACCTTCGGTGGCGGCCAGGGTAGCAATCACATCCCAAAACTCCCGCCGTGACACTGGGTCAACCCCAGTCGTGGGTTCATCCAGCAGCAAAATTTGGGGTTGCGACACCAGGGCACAACACAGGGCCAGTTTTTGCTTCATCCCCCCAGATAGCTGACCAGCCCGGCGATTAACAAAGGGGGTGAGGGCCATGAGCTCTAGGTAGCGATCGCGCCGTTCGACATACCGGGCCGGTGGCACCCGTCGCAGTCCAGCCGTGTAGCGCAGGTTCTCCTCCAGGCTGAGATCGAGGTAGAGGGAAAACTGCTGGGTCAGATAGCCCATTTGCATGCGAGCCTGGCCAGGTGGTCGTCCCAACACCTGCACATCCCCCGCCGAGGCCTCCATTACCCCGGCCAGCACATGAAAGGTGGTGGTTTTGCCGGCCCCGTCGGGGCCAATCAGCCCAAAGATTTCCCCCCGCTGCACCGCCAGATCAAGACCGGCCACGGCCACCGTTGAGCGGTAGCGCTTTTGCAAACCACGTACCGTAATCACCGCAGCCGAATCCTTTGCCAATTGATCCACCTTAAGTAGCGCAAGTAATTTAGGAGACATACCGTTACCGACGCAAGTCCTTGGTTTAGACCAAAAGCGCGACACCGTTGACTCGCCATCGCCCCCCGTCGGACACCCTATGGTTCCCTCGTCTCTAACACGATGGCAGCATCAGCAGACATCCCCGGTTTAGCGTAGCCAGCGGGGTCAGTGATCGCTAGTTCGACCCCAAACACCTGTCGCACCCGATCGTCTTGAAAGTAAATATTCTCTGGGGTAAACGACGCCTGGGTATCGATCGCCCGCACGGTGGCGTCTAAGGGAGTATCGGGAGCTGCGTCCAGGTACACCCGAGCCGGTTGCCCAACCCTAACTTGGGCCAGTTGAGCCTGGGGAATAAACCCCCGCAAAAAGACTTGATCTGGATCCAGTAGGGTGAATAGGGTACTCCCAGGATTGACCACCGTCCCGGGCTCGGCGCTGCGGGTCAGGACAATGCCGGTGATCGGGCTGGTGACGGTCAGGTTGCCTAGGCGCGCCTCGGTTTCTTCCAATGTAGCCCTAGCACTGGCCACCTCCGCTTGGGCTTGGGCCAGTTGGGCATTGGCCACCATGAGTTGCTGTTGCAGGGTGTCCACCTGGGTGCCACGTATGGCCGGGGTCAACATCCGGCTCTGGGCCTGGGTCAAGGCTCCAGCGGCGGCACTGACCTGTTGTTCCATGGCCTGCAACGTGGCCTCTCGGCTATGCACGATTTCCTGGGCTGTGGCCAAGCGGGTCGTCACCTGATCATACTGTTGGCCACTGATCGCTCCGGCCTGGTACAGCGACGTTAGGCGATCGCGATCGGCGGCTGCTAAGCGTAGTTGGCCCCTGGATTCTTGCAGCTGAGCTTGGGCTTGGGCCATCTGGGCTTCGGCCGTGGCCAGTTGCGCCTGGGCCTGGGCTAAACCGCCCTGACTGTCTCCTTCTGCCTGAGTTTGAGCCAGATTAGCGGCACGAATTTGACTGGCGATCACAGTCAGCTGCGATCGCGCTTGTTGTTCTTGCTCTTGGGCCCCCTGCAATCGCGCCCTGGCCCCTGCCACCTGGGCCTGAAGCTCAGCCTCATCCAGACGGGCCAGCACTTGCCCCACCTCAACTTGATCGCCTTCCCTCGCCAGCAAGACATCAATCTGCCCTGCCACCTTCACATCAACCTTGGTGGGATAGCCCTCCAGTCGTCCGCTCAGTGGCACAATGTCTGCGGCAGGAGGTTGACGCAGCCGCCATAGCAGTACCCCCGCCACCACTATCCCCCCGACCACAAGCGGTAGCAGGAACCACCGTCGCCGCCGGGTCGGCGCCGTTGCCTCGGCAGGGGTTGGGCCTGACGGCAAGGCGTCAGGTTGAGCAGCCGGTTGCACCATATCTGCGATCGCATCTGACTACATAATTGTGATGGTAATCGTCGGCTCTAGGGACATTCTCCGTCACGAGTATTTATTTACAATTCAGTTCAGTCGTTGACGATTCAGCCCTGGTGGACGGTGGACGGGGCTGTACCAACGCCAAGGACTTCCTGTCGTCGCTGCTCCCTATCCCTGCGATACAATACGCCCAGCCACTACCACACATCATGGGTCGTACACCTACGCTTACCTACGATCGCGGCACCCTGATTTTGCACCCACCCCCTCGCGGCAAAAGCTGGGTTGACGTTGCCCACTGGGACGATCGAATTGAAAAGTTTCGCATTCCGGCCCAGCAGTATCGCTCCTTGGTGGAAACTCTGCGGGCCGAGCGGGTGGCCTTCACCGATCAAGCCCACACCTTTCAACCGCTCAATCTGGACCCCCAGATTGTGATGCCGCCCTATCCGCACCAGCAGGAAGCGCTGCACGCCTGGGTCAGCCATCGCTGGCGAGGGGTGGTGGTCTTGCCCACGGCCTCTGGTAAAACCTACCTGGCCCAGCTGGCCATGCAGGCAACCCCCCGCAGTACCCTGATCACCGTACCTACCCTGGATCTGATGCACCAGTGGTACGCCCACCTGACAGCAGCCTTCCCCGATGTCGCGGTGGGGCTGCTCGGAGGAGGCTGCAAAGACCGCACCCCGATTTTGGTGGCCACCTACGACAGCGCGGCCATCCATGCCGAAAGCCTAGGGAACCAATACGCCCTGCTAATTTGCGACGAGTGCCATCACCTGCCTAGCGATTTTAACCGGGTGATCGCCGAATACTCGATTGCCCCCTACCGCCTGGGGCTAACCGCCACCCCCGATCGGGCTGATGGTCGCCATGACGATCTCAGGCACCTACTGGGGCCGGTTGTTTATCACAAGTCAGCGGCGGATCTCTCCGGCCAGGCCCTAGCCCCGTTTCAGATTGTACCTATCAAGGTTAAGCTGTCGGACCAGGAGCGGCAGCGCTATGAGCAGCTCATGGCCCAACGCAATCGCTTTTTGCAAGAGGCCAACATTTGGCTGAGTTCTGCCCAGGGCTGGCAGCGCTTTGTGCGGGCCAGTGCCCAGTCCCAAGCGGGGCGACGGGCCATGCTGGCCCACCGAGACGCAAAACTGATTGCCCTAGGGACGCCAGGGAAGCTGCGGGTGCTGGGGGACTTGCTGGCCCAGCATTGGGGTGATCGCAGCCTGATTTTTACCAATGACAACGCTACGGTCTATGACATTTCCCAGACCTTTTTAATCCCGGCCATTACCCATCAAACCCCGGTTAAAGAGCGCCATACCATCCTGCAAAACTTTCGCAGCGGTGACTATCCCACCCTGGTGGTGTCCCATGTCTTGAATGAAGGGGTGGATGTGCCTGAGGCCCGGATAGCGATTCTATTGTCAGGTAGTGGATCCACCCGAGAGTATATCCAGCGGTTAGGTCGGGTGCTACGCAAGGGCAGTGGCCATAAGCAGGCCATCCTCTATGAAGTAGTGGCCGAGCAAACCACCGAAGAAGCCATGTCCAGCCGCCGCCGCCGCGGCACAGAGCCCGCTCCTGCCCGTCAGCTAGAACTGGTGCCCATGCAGCCAGCATATGATCTTTCCCCTGTCTCGGTGCCCAGGGCAGCAGAGGCTGACGGCGAGTTCCCCTCCTCCCCTCCCCCTGAATCGCCCAATACTTAAATCTTTATGAGAGTGTGCCAGTTCATACGATCCAAGCTAGGGCTTAGCCCTTTAATAGATTGAGCATAAGTAAACGGTCACGCTCAAGTTGGCCGGTTATGAGGATTCACGGTTTCAGGTTCAAGGCAGCCCGTGAACTGCATACCTTCAACTCTACCCCCTAGGCCACTGGCTCCTGCCGAAATTCACTTCGCCCATGGCTCTCAAGTCCCTGCCTTTCGGTGCTTGGCGACTAGCTCTAATCGACAATCAATGCTGCTCTAGCTGACTATCTTTAGCCATGATTATTTCAAGACTCACTGACTCTAGCCCAGGGGGTATCAACCCGACCTCTTCTCCCCTGGCTAAACCCGACGACCTCAGTCGTTTTCAGGGGATGATCGATCGGGCCACGGCCACCGGTCGTCTGACCCGGCAAGATGAGGAGCTGATTTGGGCAGCTCTGGTCAATGGCCGACAACCGGCCCCTGAAAAATGTGCCCTGTTTCGTCAGATGCAAGAACGGGTCTGGCAAGCCGAACTCCACCTCGACCGATAGAGCTTTGAACATAGGACATCTATTTCCCCTAGGAGATTTCTAGGACAGAAAATCTCTACTTAATTCTGGTGGCCGTAGCCGCCATAGAAGGGGAGTCGTAGGGCAAGAGATGCGCCTCACAATGCAGTCATTACCCGCTAGAGCCGTCAACCTATATAGGATTCCCGCCTGCGCGGGAATGACGATGGGGCTCTATTTTTCTGCAACTCCCTAACCCGCGAGTTCTTCCTATCGGGGGCAGCTCAGTCGGCCTTGCGGCCCTAGCTATACCATTGACTCCCCTGACGAATACTGCGATAGTTGAGCGTAATTCTAGGGCATAGCAACCGCTGCCTGGCTTAAATGCCGCTGAGTTGCCATCTCAGGCGATTTTCAGTTGAATAGCAGCTCTAGCATTGCTTTGGGGCGATTTACTTGTCCTAAGGCTGTTGGCACGCTGTTGAATGCAGGTTTAAGCTCAGCCATGGGGGTCTTCCTCAGCTCACCGTTGCCTCTGCCTCAATGCTCATGTCCCTTTGATGTTTGCCGAAACGATGCCGTATTCAGCCAGGTTTTTGATTGCCGCCCTGCTTGCCCTCAGTCCGATTGCTCCTGAGGCATGGGCTTTTGCGACTACTTCGACGGCATGGGTGGCTCAAACACCAGCCTTTTCTCTGCCAGAAACGTTGCCCACAGGCACATCGTTGTCGGTGCAAAGTTCGCCTAACCTAGGCATTCTCGCCCAAACCCTAAAAGAGCAGTTCGAGGCTGACTACGACGGTACCACTGTCGATGTTACCGTCACTAGCAGCGATCAGGCTCTGGCGGTGCTGCTGGCGGGAGATATCGACTTGGCCGCCATTGGTCGTCCTTTGACGGAGGCAGAAATAGCCCAGGGGCTAGTCACAGTTCCCCTAGAGCGAACCAAAATTGCTGTGATCATTGGCCCCAATAATCCCTATGCCGGGGATCTCACCTTTGAACAGTTCGCTGGGATGTTTCGCGGAGAGATTACGAATTGGGCAGAGGTGGGGGGCGCTCCTGGCCCGATCCGCTTTGTGGATCGGCCAGAGATTAGCGACACCCGGCGATCCTTAAGTCAATACGAGGTATTTCAGGTGGCCCCCTTTGAATCGGGGGCGACGACTGACAGGGTTAGCGATGACGATACGGCTGCGGTGATTCGGGCGCTGGGGGCAGACGGCATTAGCTATGCGATCGCGCCCCATGTGCTAGGCCAGTCGGGGGTCACCATCGTACCCATGCACCAGACCCAGCCTGACGACCCCAACTATCCCTATTCCCAGCCACGATACTTTGTCTACAGGGATGAGCCAACCCCTGCCGTGGCCGCCTTTCTGGGCTACATCACCTCTCCCCAGGGGGCGGCCATTCTAGGGGCGGCAGAGCAGTTAGAATCGGAGGCCGTCGCCTCCGCCCTGGCCGGGGCGACTATCCCCGCTGCTGATGCGGCTGCGGTGGATACCGAGGCTACTGGAGCTGTGTCGGCAGGTGAAACGGCCCAAGCGGTCGATCCAGAGGCAACCGATCCAAACGCCGATACTGCTAATACTGAGGCGGCGGGTGTGTCTCCCTGGTGGTGGTTGCTATTACCCATCGCCGGTTTAGCCGCCTTGATCTGGGCTCTTACCCGCAACAAAGGGTCTGATCCCACGCCCGCCACCAGCGATGTGGCCGATCCTCCCTTGCCCGTCGGCCCAGCTCCAGCGGTACCCCCCACCGACCCTCTGCCCGAGACCGATGTTCCTCCCTTACCCGTCGGCCCGGCTGCTAGTACCGAGGTAGAACCTGTCGCTGCTGCCGCCGCGTCTCAACCCGCACCGGAACCCGCACCCATACCAGAGGTGGCCACTGCGGCAGATACCCCAGCGGCTCCAAACCCACCGCCACCCCCTGCCCCGTTACCAACTGTGGCCGCTACTCCTCCCCCAGAACCTGCTTCCCCCCCCGCCTCCACCTCGGCCTTGGGGATAGTGGGCATGGCTGGAGCTGCTGGAGCCGCCGGGTTGGCTACCAGTGCCAACGCCTCCTTAGCGGGGACCGAAGATCAATCGGCGATAGAAGCCAGCAAGTTCAACGTGGTGGGTCGTCCTGCCGATGGCGACATTGACCTATCGGACATTGATGATGGCCTCCCCCCACTGCCCTCAGGCTATGGGGAGAGCCGCATTGTACTGATGCCCCGGGATCCCCAATGGGCCTACGCCTATTGGGATACCCCTAACAGCCATAAAGAAGAGCTGCGGCACCAAGGGGGAGAGCGCCTGGCCCTGCGGTTTTATGATGTCACTGATGTCAACTTAGACCACCAGGCCCCCCACAGCATGCAGCAGTTCGACTGTGACGAACTGGCCCGTGAGTGGTACATGCAGATTCCAGTTAGCGATCGCGACTACCAGGTAGACATTGGCTATCTGACCAGCGATGGCCGCTGGCTGGTGCTGGCTCGCTCCAATGCGGTGCGGGTGCCCCCGGTTTACCCCTCTGACTGGAGCGAAGACCACTTCATGACTGTCAGCTGGGACGACAACCTCCAGGGTAAAACCTTGCTCACCCTGGTGGATCCCCGCCATCAGCAAGCTCAACCAGCCGGGCTGCACGAGCAGATGTATGCCCTCTCCCAAACAGCCGAGTCGCAGCGCCTAGCGGGTTCTCTGTTTGGTTCGATGCAACATGTGCCAGGTTCCATGGCCCCCCCTATCAGCTCCTATGGTTTGGCCTCGGGCATGGGCATGGCAGGGGTTTCCGGCGGGGTAGTTCCCACTCTCTCCGGGGTGTCAGGCTTTATCCCATCGGGCTACCCAGGGCCTACCCTATCGGGTATATCTGGGCTGACCTTCTCCGGGGTTGGTTTCTCGGCGTCTATGCCGCCCATCCGCCCCCGTCAGTTTTGGTTGGTGGCCGACGCTGAACTGATTGTTTACGGGGCCACCGAACCCGATGCCACCGTCACCATCAGTGGCATGCCGATTCAACTCAGTGACGATGGTACGTTCCGGTTCCAAATGTCCTTCCCAGATGGGTTGATTGAGTACCCGATTATGGCGGTGGCGGCGGATGGCGAACAAAACCGCTCTATTCATATGACCTTTGAGCGTCGCACCCCCCATCGTCACACCAATACCCGGGACGAGGCCCAAGCGGAATGGCCAGAAGAATTCTAATGACGAAAATCGGTGGGGCCAGTATAGCCAGACAGTTCAGCCAGGCGCTCTAAGGATTGGGTGCCTGGATAAAACTCCCCGTCAATTTCCCAGGTGGGAAAACCCGTGATTTGGGGCTTTGACCGACACAGGCTGACCTGGGGACTCACCCCATCTTCAGCACATTCCACATAGGGCATGGTTTCAGCCGCTTCAGCCCCAAACACCTGCTTTTGGTCGTGGCAGTGGGGACACCACCAGGCCCCATACATCACAGCCCCTGTGTCGTTTAGGTGACGTGCCAGGGCAACTTCCGCTGGTCCCGATGCCAAGGTGATGGGGGGCCCCGCTTGCCCTGCAGCCACACTACTAGCGGGGCCACCTCCCCGACTGGGGGCATAGATCGCCAGCACGCCAGTCAGGGTAACCACCCCCACAATGATCCCCACAAAGGCCAACTGGCCCCGATCGTCCCAAGGATGGCCCACCAAGGCGATCACAAATAACGACAGGGAAAATAGGGCAGAGGCCACACAGAAAGGGCAAAAGGCCTGAATTTCAAAGGCCATGATGCTCATCAGATAAGCACTAAACACCACCATGGCCGTGGCTAAGGCAAAGATCAGGGGCCAGGTTTGGCTATTGAGTTTTTGCCGCAGCGGCTTCTGCTGATCCGCATTCACCAGCAGTGGGGCGATCGCTAAGCCTAGCACCGCCGTGTAGCCCAGAAAACCAAACAGGGTTAGGGGTAAACCAAAGACTTCAGCATAGGGGCTAGACAGGACGCGATCGCAGCCTTCGGTTGGACAAGCCCCACTCCCCATCAACTTAATCACGGTTAGATAGGCGGTTTCTATGGCCCCCAGCCCAGCAATGCCAACCAGTAGCCAGCGCGACCAACGATGTATCCAACGGCTTTCTTGACGACGACGTCCCATGGCTCTCCCCATCAAAAACGGCCTCAGCCATCCTTAGGTTACCCTGTCTTGTCTTATCTTGGTGCGCCTGGTGCGCCCTCGTTAAGGAACCACCATCGTCGGTGTTGACAGGGGAGCATCATCCCGCAGCAAGCTTTCCTGCATGGCCTCTACAAACTGCCCGACCCGAATGGGGTCAATGGGTTGGTTGATATTGCCATGGCGCTTCAGGGAACTGGCCACAATCACCCCATCGGCCGCCTGCATCAACGTGCCAATGTTTTCCCAGTCTGCGCCACTACCAATAAACACCGGATGATCGCCAGCGGCGGCCTTAGCCAGTTCCAAGTCCTCCAGACTCGGGGGGCTACCAGTCGCCCAACCCGACAAAATAATTCCATCGGCCATGCCGCGGTGAATGGTCTCTTGTACCGCCGTGGTCAAGTTCGGGGAACTGAGGGAGCGGGCATGCTTGACCAGCACATCCGCCAAGATACTGACCTGGCTACCCAAGGTCTGGCGGTAGCGCAGCAAATCATGGGCACAGCCTTCGATCAGCCCTTGGTCTGTGGCCATGACCCCCGTTAGCACATTCACCCGGATAAATTTTGCCCCTACGCAGGTGGCAACAGCCAGGGCGCTGCGGCCATCATTGCGCAGCACATTAATGCCAATAGGCAGAGTAATCAGGGTTTGCAGCCGCTGGACCACTAAACTCATGGCGCTAACCACTGCTGGATCGACCTGGCCTTTAGTAAAAGGGGCATCAAAGAAATTTTCCACAATGATGCCATTGACCCCGCCCGAGGCCAGGGCAGTGGCCTCCTGCTCGGCCCGATCAATCACAACCTGTAAGTCCCCTTGCCAGCGGGGCGACCCCGGTAATGGCAGGAGATGAACGACCCCTAGGACAGGGTTCTGACTTCCAAAGATCTCAGTTAAGTCCACGTTGTTAATCGTGCCTGGACTCTAAATTAGCTACACAACCTTAATGCATCTGGGCACAGCCGCAGCTACCCCAGAGCCTCAACTACATTATCAGCATATCAACACTACAGTGTCATGACGGGCATATCCTGATCTCATGATTCCCCAGCAAGCCTGCTCTCGGGCCATGGCCCGAGAGCAGGCCATGCTTTTGTGATGTATTATTTACATGTGTTAATTTGTATTGCCCCAAGGTGACATTGACTGAAAAGTTTGCTGGGCAATCTGTCAACACAGCTGTCAGCGCAGCTGCTAACACAACCAGGATAAACGCCTAGTTTAACCTTTGCCCTATGCGTTTTTGCCAACTGTCTGCTCAGTCATCTTGCCGTTGTCTAAGCGGTACAGTGATTGGGAACTGCTAACCGCGTCATAGGTCAGAGTAGTCAAGGGATCAGCACTGTCAGAGGATTAAGCACCGCCATGGGGTTAAAGCCAACTATTGCCTTCAATCATCTTGGTTGCGAGAAGAATCGCGTCGACACCGAGCACATGCTGGGTCTGCTGGTGCAGGCCGGTTACCAGGTAGACGCTAACGAGGAGTTGGCCGACTATGTGGTCGTCAACACCTGTAGTTTTATTGAGCAGGCTCGGCAGGAGTCGGTACGCACCCTAGTGGAGTTGGCCACGGCCCAAAAAAAGGTGGTGATTACAGGCTGCCTGGCCCAGCATTTTCAAGATCAGCTTTTACAGGAAATTCCAGAAGCCGTGGCTCTGGTGGGCACCGGAGATTACCACCAGATTGTGACCGTGATTGAACGGGCCGAGGCTGGAGAGCGAGTGAAGTTGGTGACGCCAGAGCCCACTTACATCGCTGATGAAACCGTACCTCGCTATCGCACGACCGCCTCTAGTGTGGCCTATGTGCGGGTGGCCGAGGGGTGTGATTACCGCTGCGCCTTTTGCATTATTCCCCATCTGCGGGGCAACCAGCGATCGCGCCCGATCGAATCCATTGTGGCCGAAGCCCACCAACTCGCCAGTGAAGGGGTCCAGGAACTGGTGTTGATTTCCCAAATCACTACTAACTATGGGGTTGACCTTTATGGCAAGCCCCGCCTAGCCGATTTACTCCGGGCCTTGGGAGACGTGGATGTACCCTGGATCCGGATGCATTATGCCTACCCCACTGGCCTCACCCCCGAGGTGATTGCGGCCATTCGTGAAACCCCCAACGTGCTGCCGTATCTCGATTTACCCCTGCAACATTCCCACCCAGAGGTACTGCGGGCGATGAATCGTCCTTGGCAGGGGCAGGTCAACGATCAGGTAATTGAACGTATTAAAGTCGCCCTACCGGAAGCCGTGCTGAGAACTACCTTTATCGTTGGTTTCCCTGGGGAAACCGAGGCCCATTTCCAGCATTTACTGGAGTTCGTCGACCGGCATCAATTTGATCATGTGGGGGTCTTCTGCTTTTCCGCTGAGGAGGGCACCCCGGCCTATAGCTTGCCCAACCAACTTCCCGAGGCCATCCGAGAGCAGCGGCGAGAAGCGCTGATGCTAGCCCAGCAGCCCATTGCCTGGCAGCGCAACCAGTCGCAAATTGGTACGGTTGTCGATGTTCTGATTGAGCAAGAAAACCCAGCGACTGGTATAGCTCTGGGTCGTTCCGCCCGGTTTGCCCCCGAAGTCGATGGGGTGGTGTATGTCGAAGGGGCCGCCCCCTTAAATCAGATTGTGCCGGTGAAAATTGTGGCCGCTGATACCTATGACCTGTTTGGCCAGGTCATGCCGTGATGGAGATTGGTTGCGGACTAACCGTTCGTTGTTGTTTCGAGGAGACGTTATGACCTTATCGTTTACCAGCTTGGGGTTATCTGCAGCCCGCGTCAGCCACTTAGAGGCCATGGGCTACCACGAACCCACAGCCATCCAGGCTGAGGCGATTCCCCATCTACTCTCGGGACGGGACCTGATTGGTCAGGCCCAAACCGGCACGGGCAAAACGGCCGCCTTCTCGCTGCCCCTAATGGAGCAGGTGGACCACAACAATCCGACGATCCAGGCCCTGGTGCTGACCCCGACCCGTGAACTGGCAATTCAGGTCTGTCAAGCCATGCGCAGTTATCGCCTGCAGGGACGGCCTAAGGTACTCGCTTTATACGGAGGGCAGTCCATCGAGCGGCAACAAGAACAACTGCGACGGGGCACCCAAATTGTTGTGGGCACCCCTGGTCGCGTGCTGGATCTGCTGGGGCGGGGCACCCTGTCTTTCAAGAACCTGGGCTGGCTGGTGCTGGATGAAGCCGACGAAATGTTGAATATGGGCTTTATCCAGGACGTCGAAAAGATTCTTAGTCAGGTCCCAGGCGATCGCCAAACCGCCTTCTTCTCAGCCACCATGGCCCCTGAAATTCGGGAACTGGCCACCAAGTTTCTGCAATCTCCCGTGACGGTCACAGTCCAGTCCCCCAAGGCCTCCCCCAAGCAGATTCAACAGATGACCTATGTCGTCCCTCGGGGTTGGACCAAGGTGCGGGCTCTGCAGCCCATCCTAGAAATCGAAGACCCAGAAACAGCGCTGATCTTTGTGCGCACTCGACGCACGGCTGGCGATCTGACCCGGCAGCTGCAAGCGGCGGGTTACAGTGTCGATGAATATCATGGGGATCTTAGCCAGTCCCAGCGAGAGCGGTTGCTGATGCGGTTTCGGCAGCAACAGGTGCGGTTGGTGGTGGCCACCGATATTGCCGCTCGGGGGCTGCATGTAGACGACCTTACCCATGTGATCAACTACGATTTGCCCGACGCCGTCGAGAGCTACGTTCACCGGATTGGACGCACCGGACGGGCCGGTAAAACCGGTGTCGCCATTTCCTTAGTGACGCCTCTGGAAAAATATAAACTGCGTCAGATTGAGCGCCACACCAAGCAGCCCATAACCTTTGTGAAAATCCCTACCCGGGCTGAAATTGCGGCTCGCAATCTAGAGAAACTGCGTACCCAGGTCAGAGAAGCGATTACCAGCGAGCGACTGGCATCATTTTTGCCGATTGTGTCTCAACTCAGCGAAGAGTATGACCTGCGCACCGTCGCCGCTGCCGCCCTGCAAATGGCCTATGACCAGACTGTGCCGGCCTGGCAGCGCCACGATCAGCATGCCACTGAGGAGTCCAGCCCTCGCAAAGCAGCCCCTCCAGTGAAAAAGCGCAAATCAAAGTCAGGGAAAACTGAGCCCAGAGAAGTCACCAAAGCCCAAGACTAATCGATATATTACGTTCAGTATCATTTCCTGGCATTGCGTATGAAAGAACACACCGACCCTAATAGAACCTCCTAAAATTAAGGAAAGCCTAGGTTAATGGGTCCAGCTAATATCCGATTCAGACGATGATGCAGACGATAGGCCAAACCATGGGCTAGTTCTCTGTATGGAGCTGAGTTCAGCGCCCATATTATGGATATTGGTTGAGGTGGTAATACCCTTAAGGCTGCGCGATGTTCAGGAGGGGATTCCCATGCTGGTAATGGTGACTGAAAACCAACTGATTTCGCCCCAGGCCGTCTGTGCTGGCTGTTTGATGGCAGATCATAATGGCCAACCCCGCTGGCAGCAGGGAGAATTGCGCTGTGGTCGCTTGATTACGGGCATAGGGGGTGACCAGCCCGCTCAGTTTGAGTGCCAAATGGGCTTCCGCATTGCCAACATCGGCTAGGGACGGTCTGAGTCAGCTTGCTCCCATGGGGTGCTGAGGGCAGGACTGTTGTGCTGCTGCACCAGCCCTGAGCAGATTACAATATGGTTAAGACTAAGTCATTCCCATGGAGAAATCTGATGACCTGGAGCAGTTCCCCCAACATTCGCGATCGCATTTTTGCCGCCCTACCCTACATCCTGCCCATTGTTGCGGCGCTGCCCTATGGCCTGCAGTTGACGGCTCAGTTTCCTGTATTTGGGTATATTTTGCTGCCCCTGTCTCCATTAATCAGTATTTACATTGGCCTGCAACGGACGATTCCCTTTTTTGGCTTAATTATTTTCTTTGCCCTGATTTTGCTGGTGGTGCGGAACGACAGCATCAGTCGCTTCATTCGCTTCAACACCATGCAGGCAATTTTGCTCAGCCTTATTTTTGCTATTGTGGGGCTGATTCTCAGCTTGTTAGATCCCAGCATTTTTGGAGCACTGCTCTTCAATACCCTATCTAACGTGCTGTTTCTAGGCATGTTAATTGCCGTTGGTTTCTCCCTGGTCCAAACGTTTCGGGGGCTATACGCCGAAATTCCCACCATTTCTGAAGCGGTACACATGCAGGTGCGCTAGTTGATCCGGCTATGCGGTTTTCGGTTCCGGGCGGGCGACCACCTGGTTTTGCAACACACCAATGCCTTCAATTTCCACCCTCACCTGGTCACCAATGGCTAGGGGGCCTACACCGGCTGGGGTGCCAGTTAGCACCACGTCCCCTGGTAGTAGGGTCATAATTTGACTGATGTAGGCCACCAGATAGTCAGGGCTGAAGACCATGGTATCGAGAGTGGCCGATTGTACCGGAGTCGACTGATCATTCAAGAATGTTTGCAGAGCTGCCCCTGGGTTAAGCTCCCGCACAATCCAGGGCCCCAAGGGGCAAAAAGAGTCGAATCCCTTGGCGCGGGTCCATTGGCCATCTTGCTTTTGCAAATCCCGAGCCGTAATGTCATTAGCAATGGTGTAGCCCCAGATTTTGGCTCGGGCTTCGTCAGGTAGCACTTGGGCACAGCGATCGCCAATCACCACTGCCAGTTCCCCTTCATAGTCCAACCGCTGGGTTTGGGAAGGATAATAAATAGGTGCCCCGACAGAGGTGACGGTGGTTGAGGGCTTGATAAAAATCAATGGCTCTGTCGGCAACGGGGTGCTCATTTCGGCGGCATGGTCAGCATAGTTTTTACCCACAGCCACCACCTTAGATGGGGCACAGGGCGCCAAAATGGAATACTGGCTGGGGGATAGTTCATCATCCATGGGTTGCCCTTGCAGCCAGGGGGGCGCATCGAGCACTTGCACACCACGGTCGGGGCGAAGTAGCCCATAGTGCAACTGTCCGGTATGGGACTGGACTCTAACGTATCGCTGCGCCATATTACCTGCTAAATCCTTGGTATAATTGTAAATCCTTGTCTTTAAGCCCATCACACAGGCACCTAAAATGGCTGGTTTTATCCAGCAAAATTGGCACTGGTGCCCTATTTTTGGCGATTAAAGGCCATTCTGTCCACAAGGAGACTTTATGAAAGCTTACATGTACGAAACCATGTACATTCTTCGGCCTGATTTAAATGATGAGGCTGTTGACGTCGCCATTGGTAAATACCAAGGCATGTTAAAGGACCAAGGCGCTTCCATTCTGGAAACCCAGCACCGGGGCAAACGTCGCCTAGCCTACGAAATCGATCGCATTCGCGAAGGGATTTACATTCAAATGAATTACACGGCTCCTGGCGCTGCGATCGCCCCCTTAGAGCGGGCCATGCGCCTGAGCGATGAAGTCATCCGCTTCTTGACAGTGAAACAAGAAACCGAGGAAGCCTTGCCTGAGGCTGAGCCAGACGTGGCTGCTGTCGGTGCCACCGAAGAAGAATAGTTGGTTAACTCATCAACCCCTGAAGGCCTAAGTGTCATCCTCGGTTCTGCGGCTAGCTGCTGTGGCAGCGCCTGATTAGCTGAGGGCTTGACTCCCAGCCATGTCCCCTTGCCTGAGAGATTTCCCAGGCAAGGGGATTTATCTTAGGGGTTTGTGTGTCACTTTTTCCAGTAGGTGCTATAAATTAGCAGCAACTGGGCTCAACGCTGGGGAGAATCTGGCCAGATTAAGGTCTGTGACTCAGTTAGTTGGCCAGTGGCCGTTGGGCGCATCGACGAGGGACGTAGTGTTAGTTGGTAGGGGAGTAGTGCTGTGACTCAAACGCCGTACACAGATATGACCGAGCAACAAGCCGAAATTGCCCGGCTCGAGGCTGAGTTGGAGCTTCGCGATCAGCTGGTTCAGCAATTGTCCCAGGAGCTGTTTCGGCTGGTTAAGGGGAATACGGGCTTTGTGCCCAGCCCCGAAGCATCAGAACAACATCAGGCCGAACTGTCAGCCCTACGGGATCAGTTACGTGGGGTTGAAAAACAGATTGACTTTTACCAAGTTCAAATGGCTGAGCGCGATGGGGAAATCTTGCAATTGCGCCAGACGGTCCAGGAGCTGACTGATCGGTCCCGCATGCTAGAACAGGTGGTGCAGGAGCTGCCAACGGTTTATCGTCAAAAATTTGCTGAGCGCATGGCGCTTGTGAAGCAACGGGTGGCCGAAATTCAGCGGGAAAATCGACAACTGCAAGCAGAACTCCAGAGCGTCAGCTACCGACTGGCGGTGCGGACTCGCCGCAGTCAACGACTGGAGCTTCCTAGCCTAGACACCGATGCCATGGATGGCATTTCCCTACCTTCTTTTGGTAACGCCTAGTGGTTTGCGGTAAGGGGCGGCCTGAGTTCGGGATCAGAAAAGTCTATGCAAAAGCAGCCTCGTTATCCCCTCGTGGGAGGGGTAGGGGTGGGTCATTCAAGGCCAGTCAGGGAACTTTCCCGTATTGAGCAGTTGATATTATGTAGCAATTTTAACCCACCCCGCCCTCCGGGCACCCCTCCCAAGGAGGGGACGGTGTACACATAAGTCCCAGAACCTTTGCCGACAGGGCTTTTCCCACCCTGCGGGAAGCGCAAGATCTACATCCCCCAACCCC
>SLIY01000004.1 GCA_007135385.1 Leptolyngbyaceae cyanobacterium CSSed165cm_216 | reverse complement strand
TGCTCAGCGTTTCCAATCCCACCAGTTGGTTTTCCTGGGTGAGTTGGTAGCTGATTTTATGGGCCAGGTCAGCCCGCTTAAAGGCCACCCGCTCATGGGCAATGGCCAATTTTTTCTTGACTTTCCGCCAGTTATGACTCCCCTTTTGCTTGCTGGCCAAACCCTATGACTATAGTGCATGAGTACTATATTTACTATGGTTCATGTGCTATTTGCTACTCTGCCGCTTTGCAGCGGCGCGGGAACCATGCTGTATCCCCGGTCTGAAGGACGGGGTTTTATCTGGTTCCCGTGCCCTCTACTTCTCTATAATCGGTGCAGACGGCCAGATTTACGGATCAGAGAAAGGTTTTAGGCTATGGCACTGCGGTTGATTTCGCTGTTGGGCATTGTGGGGCTGTGTTTTGTTGCCTGGCTTGGCTCTGAAGATCGCCGTCAAGTCCCCTGGAAAATGATCCTGTGGGGGATCGGGCTGCAGCTGGTCCTGGGGCTGCTGATCTTCCTGTTACCCCTCAGTCGTGACTTAGTGGTATGGCTTAGCGGTATCCTCAACGGCTTAATTGACGCCTCAGACGCCGGGGCTCGATTTTTATTTGGCCCGATTTTGGTGCCCGACCTCAGTCAGCCGGTGGGGCCATCCGGGGCAGGCCGTTGGGTTGCCCGAGCCCTAACCCCACCGTTTACAACTGTTCCGGGGGATAGGTTGGGGGCCGATAACTTGAATCTAGGGTACATCTTTGCCTTTCGATCGCTACCCCAGGTCGTCTTCTTTTCGGCGATTTTCTCATTGTTATATGGCCTGGGGCTGATTCAGCCGGTGATTCGCGCCTTTGCCAAGTTCTTTCGCTGGTCGATGAATATCAGCGGTGCAGAAGCCGTGGCCGGGGGGGCTAATATTTTTGTTGGCATCGAGTCGGCCATTGCCATCAGGCCCTTTTTAGAACGCATGACCCGTAGCGAGCTCTGTGCGATTATGGCCTCGATGTTTGGGTCGATTGCTTCGACAATGCTGGGGCTGTATGCCGGCTATTTGCGGGGGACATTTCCGGCGATCGCCGGGCACTTGATGTCGGCGTCGGTGCTAACCATCCCCGCCGCCTTTGTGATGGCGAAGATTTTGGTCCCCGAACAGGCCGTACCTGAAACCCTGGGCAAGGTACCCACCATTGATATGGCCGACAGCGATCGCAAATCCCCCATGGACAGCCTAATTTTAGGCGCTTTAGACGGGGTGAAGATGGCCGTCGGCATTGTTGCCGCCCTGATTGCCATTTTGGGATTAATTGCCCTGCTAAATCTCATCTTTGCCCAACTGGCCACATTGGCCGACAGTGACGTGGCCCTGTGGCGCAGCCTGGGTCAGGTGTTTCGGGTTATCACCCTGCAAAATATTATGGGAGCCGTATTTTTACCCCTGACCTTTCTGACCGGAGTATCCCTAGACTGGCCAGAACTGTGGCTCTCTTCCCAGTTGATTGGGCGGCGACTCCTAGAGACGGCCATCCCCCCCTACATTGCCCTAGCTGATCTAGCGGCAGAAGGCGCCATTAGCGATCGCGCTCTGGTGATCGTCAGCTATGTACTCTGTGGTTTCGCCCACATCCCCTCGGTGGGCATTTTTGTCGGTGGCCTGTCAGGTATTGTCCCCTCCCGCCGTAAGGACATCAGCGAATTGGGCTGGAAAGCCCTGTGGGCAGGCACTCTAGCCACCCTGATGACCGGTTGCATCGCTGGCCTCTATTTTTATGAAGGCACAGCGGTCTTGGGGCGGTGATAGGGATGTTCTAGAGGGTAAGGGGTAAAGATGCCTGAACTGCTTCCGTAATCCCAACCCTGATTGTTGTAGTTGTCCTTATCCACCATCAGGACATAACACCCATGGATTACTACAACAGCCTGCCACCCCCAAACCCGAGCCACTCGCCGTACCCCGAGGGGCGTGGGTCTGGGCGCTAGTCTGCCTGTGGGGTGGGGTTAAACCGGCTATACTGCGGTTGGCCATTCAGACTGAATTCCCATGGGGCAAATACCACAGGTGGCGATCGCGATTCTACACCACCATGATCGTTACCTATTGCAGCTGCGGGATGATATTCCCACCATCGTTTATCCGGGTCACTGGGCTTTTTTTGGTGGCCACCTGAACCCAGGGGAATCCCCTGATGCAGCCGTTCGCCGGGAACTGCAAGAGGAAATTGGCTACGCTCCACCCCAGTTAACCTTCTTTCAACGGTTTGACTCAGAGTCTGTAGTCCGCCACGTATTCCACGGCCCGTTGGAGCGGTCAGTGGACCAGTTGCAGCTGAATGAAGGTTGGGATTTAGCCCTGTGGACTGTGGAGGACATTCACCGGGGGCAGCGTTACTCGGCCCGGGCCAAGCAGGTCCGCCCCCTGGGGGCACCCCATCAACAAATTTTGCGGTCTTTCCTAGAGCACCGTAGGATAGAGCAGGCGCTTTAATATTAGGCCAGTATGGCTGATGCTTCCGAACAGCTAAAGTTATTCCACACGGTGCCCCCTGGGCTGCCTGACTATAGCATTCGAGAAAGTGCTCGGGCCAAGCATGTATCCATCAAAATTCATCTGGACGGGGTGATCGAGGTCGTCGTGCCCCGGGGCTTTGACCGTGGACAACTGCCAGAACTACTGGAAAAGCGGCGGGAATGGTTGTGGCAAACCAAGCAAAATTTGGAGCGGCAAACCGCCGACCTGGCCCCCCACCATTTTGAAACCAAACCAGAAACCATTGAGCTGCGATCGCGCCAGCGAACCTGGCAAATTCTCTACCAGCACAGCTCTGCTGCTCGCCTGGAGCTCACCCAACCTGCGCCTCAGACCTTACTATTGCGGGGGGACACCGACAACACGGCCGCCTGCACGGATCTACTCCGCCAATGGCTCACCCGCAAAGCCCGAGCCGAGTTTGCCCCCTGGTTGCGGGAACTCAGCTTTGATAGCCATCTGCCCTTTGGTCGAGTCTCCATTCGGGGACAAAAAACTCGCTGGGCCAGTTGTTCCACCCAAAAAAACATCAGCCTCAATTACAAACTCTTGTTTTTACCCTCAGACCTAGTGCATTACGTCTTCGTGCATGAGCTGTGCCACACTGTGCACATGAATCACTCAAAAGCGTTTTGGCAGCTTGTGGGAGAAAAGCTACCCCACTATCAGACCTACCGCGATCGCATGCGAGATAGTTGGCAGTACGTGCCTCGGTGGGTGGAGAAATGATGCGACTACAGACCCCCCACAGTGGCTACCACTGGGACGGCAAGCCCCGGCGTTTTTTTGAAGGTTGGTACTTTCGGATCACCCTGCCGGAACCAAATCATACCTTTGCCTTCATGTATTCGATTGAGGATCCTCAAGGGGGACAGCCCCACAGCGGCGGTGCCGCTCAAATTTTAGGCCCCGACGACGCCTACTTTTGCCGCACCTTTCCCAATACCCAGTTGTTTTGGGCCTGGCCAGAGACCCTAGGGTTAGGCCACTGGCGACAAAATCCCCTGGGGAAATCGCCAGGCTGGCTACCCGCCGCAGACTTTGAGACCCTGATACCTGAGGGTTACCAGGTCACCGCTACAGACCACCAGGGAAAACTCACTGATCCCGGCAGCGGCGCAACCGTCCGTTGGCATTACCGCACCGAGCCAGTCTACGGCTGGGGGCAGCCTGACCAAGCCCAGCAGTCAACCGCTGGTTGGCTATCGCAGTGGCAAATCTTTGAGCCGGGCTGGCAAATTCTCATGGCCCATGGTCGCTCCAGCGGCTGGATAGAATGGCAGGGGCAACGCTATGACTTCACCGATGCACCGGCCTACAGTGAAAAGAACTGGGGCGGATCGTTTCCAGAAAGGTGGTTTTGGTTTAACTGCAACGCTTTTGATGGCATTCCTGACCTGGCCCTAACGGCCGGTGGGGGTCGCCGCCAGGTACTTGCCTGGATGGAAGAGGTAGCCATGGTGGGCCTACACTATCAAGGCCAGTTTTTTGAGTTTGTTCCCTGGAATGGCCAGGTGAGTTGGGCAGTTCAGCCTTGGGGCCACTGGGCGATGCGAGCCGAAAACCCGAGTCATGTGGTTACCCTGATGGGTACCACCCCTCTGCCTGGCACCCCCCTGCGTGCCCCCACCCGCCAAGGGTTGATCTACTGCTGCCGTGACACAGCCTTGGGCCATGTGCAGCTGAAGCTTTGGCGGAAGCAAGATCAGACGCTGGTGCCCCTACTCACGGCTACCAGCGATCAATGCGGCTTGGAGGTAGGCGGCGGTCCTTGGGACCAGCCGTGGATTTCTGGGTAACAGGGGCTGACCCAAGATTTACTTCTCGCTCAGATTTGGATCAGGGGCGATCGCCATCCTCTCCCTCGGCCAAATCGCTCAGTCTTTGCCTTGAGCTGCAATCTATGGCTGACAGTGTCTGACACCTCTTGAAGGATTCGTTATAGTTAACTCAGTATTAACGGGTCTTACGTTCCGTTAAGCATGACTGATACGGGCGATGCCAACCGGGGTATCATTTTTTACATCCATGACCTAGTTGCGCGTAATGGGTTGCGTCAGAGGTGAATTGGAAAATGTTGAGCGCAGCAATGGTAGCGCCAGCCTATACATCTGGCTGCCTTGGCTATTGCTAGATTATGCCGCTGCCTAAGGTGTGATTATTGGTGCAAGAACCGTACAAAAAATTGATGTTGCTACGGATGCATCCTTGTGTAAAATCGTGGGCAATATCCCTGAATCTGATCCCGAGATAGTTTAAGACGTTAGGCTGTTTTAGCCCTAACTGACAGTCTGGATATATAAGAGCCCTATTTACCCCGCTATTTACCCCAAGGAGGTGAGACTCAATGACCCTAGACGGACAACCTAATCTGATTCGGTTTTTGCAAGACGAACTGGCGATTTCTTCGGCCTCCCTCCAGGTGGCCCTTAAGCATAGCGAACAGGATCCTGGACCCCTGCCTATGATTCTTTGGCAGTACGGTTTAGTAACCCTAGAGCAATTAGAGAAAATCTATGACTGGATGGAAGCTGCTTAGCCTGCTTAAGGTGAGCCTATCTGAATGCGGTTCCTATTACTTTCGTTAAGAGGCGTAGCTAAGGCTGCGCCTCTTTTGACTTCAACCAAGGGATGATTTCAATCAAGGGACTCGCAAGTTAATCAAGTCCCAGCGTCATTCCCGCCCAGGCGGAAATCCATAATGGGGTAACGGCCCTAGTCGGTGCTTTAGTTTGAGGGGCATTTCCCATGGGCTCAACCGGTATTCCCAACCAGCCAATCGCGCACCGCTAGGGCCGTGGCTGGGGCTAAGAGCACACCATTGCGGTAGTGGCCGGTGGCTAACCAAACATTGTTATACCCGGCCATAGGCTGAATTACCGGCGCGGCTTGGCCCTGGGGGCGGGGGCGCAAACCAAACCAGCGATCGCCAATCGTCGCGACTGCCAGGGCTGGACAGTAGGCAATCGCCCCATCGATCAGAGCCTGCAGTCGGTCAGCCTCAGGCTGCATAGCCAGGACCTCGGCCTCAGCCGTATTTGGGGGAAATTCCACGGTGGCCCCCAGCCAGTAATCCCCCTGGCCCAGGGGCACTAAGTGAATGTCGTTGCCATTGATCACGGGCTGAAAGTCAGGATGGCCCAGGGGGCGATCGCAGTGTAGTTTCAGCCCTTGTCCCAACACTGGCCCCAGGGCTAACGGGCGGTTGAGCGCCTGAGATAACGCCGCTGACCCCAAACCAGCCGACACCACCACCGCATCAGCTGCAACCGTTTGGGCTGTGGTGTGAACCCGAGTACAGCGTCCCTCGGCGGCTGAAGTCTCTAGCTGGGTGACCGGTTGGTGAAAGCAAAACTTGACCCCGTTGGCGGCGGCGGCGGCCACCAGGGCCTGGGTCAGGGCCGTAGGGTTAATTTGCAAATCTTGGGGCGAATAAATACCCGCCACCAGCCCAGGGTTGTGCAAATGGGGACAGCGATGGATGGCCTGCTGGGGTGACCAAATCTCTAGGGCGTGGCCCTGATCCTGGCGTATAGTTTGCAGCGATCGCCAGCGAGGCAAGGCCTCAGCGTCAAAGCAGAGGCTGAGTATGCCTTGGGTATTGTGGGGAATCGACTGCCCCGTCTTGGCTTCTAGCTCAGGAATTAAGGTCTGATACCGGGCTAAACTCTGGGCTCGCAATCGCCAGTTACGCCCCTTGACCTTATGACTAATCACCGCCATCAACACCCCGAGGGCAGCCCCAGTAGATCCCTGAGCCGGGGAGTTTTGGTCGATGACAGTGATGTCAAATTTAGCCTCTAAACTCAATTCATAGGCAATGACCGCCCCCACGACGCCGCAGCCTATGATGACAACCTGGGTCAATGGTTCAGCTACTCAAAGGTGGGGACTAAACGCAGGAAACTATCAAAGTCATCCAGAGCGTTGCGGTACTCTTGTCCCGCAATTACCTGTTGGCCATTGGCTGCTGCTTCATCCAGGCGTTCAAGGTGCCCATACAGCTCTTTAGCCAGGGCCTGGGCTTGGGGTTGGTCTTTGGGTAGTAGGGTAGCGGCCAAGCGGGTCACTCGCGTCCGCAATTCGCCCATCGGACCATGGATAAAACTTTGGACGTCAACCCAATCTTGGTCTTGAATGTAGCTTTCTAGCTCCGGAAAGCGATCGCGTAACTCGGCTACACCAGGGGTGTACAGCTCAACCTGCTGCAACACCTCGGGGGTGTAGGTAGTGGGAACCTTAGCGGCTGGGCCGCCACAAGCGACTAGGCAGGTGGCAATCACGGCTAATACAACCC
>SLIY01000471.1 GCA_007135385.1 Leptolyngbyaceae cyanobacterium CSSed165cm_216 | reverse complement strand
TCGACTCCGCTCAGGCCTCATCGACTCCGCTCAGGCCTCATCGACTCCGCTCAGGCCTCATCGACTCCGCTCAGGCCTCATCGACTCCGCTCAGGCCTCGTCGCTGGTTGAGCGGCGTCGAACCCAGCAACGTTGAGCCCTTTAGTTTTGTCCACCTACTTATCTGGCCACCACAGGCTGGGCAGATGGGGTCAGCCATTCTGCGGGTAAAAAATGAACTGGTCTGTGCTACAGCTGAACGCTGCCCCTTGGCTTAAGGCATAATAAGCACAGTGTCGCAGCTCATCTGGATGCTTGTTCCTGACTGTAATTTGCTGACTGGGTAGATATTGCTCGCATCTACTGGGTCTGGCACCCATAACTCCATGCCCCGACGTATTTTTATCGGTGATATTCACGGCCACTACGATGGATTGATGCGGCTCTGGGAGATTTTAGCTCCCCAGTCCGACGATCAGATTTATTCGGTGGGCGATTTAATCGATCGTGGGCCAAAAAGCGCCGATGTGGTCAGCTTTATGCGTAACCACGTCAGCGGCTGTGTGCGGGGCAACCACGAGCAGCTAATCCTAGACGCCTTTGTCGATGGTAAAATTAATCCCCCCACCCTGCAGGGGTGGCTTTACAGTGGTGGACAGGCCACCCTCAGTAGCTACCATGGCTCCCTATCCACCCTGGAAGATGATTTGGAGTGGATCAAGCAACTGCCCCTCTATATCGACCTAGGAGACCTGTGGCTGGTCCATGCTGGGGTTAACCCCATGCTGCCGGTGGCCGAGCAAAGCAGCTACGAGATGTGCTGGATTCGTGAAACCTTTCACAGCAGCCTCACCCCTTTCTTTGCCGACAAGCTGATTATTACCGGCCACACCATTACCTTTACATTCCCTGGGATTAGCCCTGGGCAAATCGCCGCTGGGCGAGGTTGGTTGGATATTGATACTGGGGTTTATCATCCCCGCAGTGGCTGGTTAACGGCCCTAGATTGGGATAATCAGCTGGTGTATCAAGTGAACGTTTTTGAACCAATTGAGCGAATTCGCTCCTGTGATGATGCGATCGCAGTGCTAGACCCTACCTTAGTGAAGAAGCGCCCCCGGGGGGTGGCGGGGCGCTCGTTAATGTATGAGTAATATGGAAACCACTAACTTGGATATCGGGCTGGGAATCGTCGCACTGCTAGTGCTACTGGGAGGGATCGTCATGCTTTTGAGTGGGGTTCGAGATATGAACCGTTGAGTTGGGCTACTCCCACTCGATGGTGCCAGGGGGCTTAGAGGTGATGTCGTAGACAACTCGGTTGACACCATCCACCTCGTTGACGATGCGGTTAGAAATAGTTTCCAGCAGGTCGTAGGGCACCCGTGACCAATCGGCGGTCATGCCATCTTCACTACTGATCAGCCGTAGCACAATTGGGTAGGCGTAGGTGCGTTGATCGCCCATCACGCCAACACTACGGACCGGCAGCAGCACCGCAAATGCCTGCCAGAAGTCATGGTACATCCCCTGTTTGTTAATCTCATTGCGCACAATGTAATCGGCATTGCGCAGAATTTCTAACCGTTCTTCAGTAATTTCGCCAATAATTCGAATCGCCAGCCCAGGACCAGGGAAGGGGTGACGGCGAACAATTTCATCGGGCAGGCCAATGGACTGCCCCACCTTACGCACTTCATCTTTAAACAGCTTCCGGAGGGGTTCTACCAGCTTAAATTGCAGATCTTTGGGCAGACCACCGACATTGTGATGGCTTTTAATTTTGACAGCTACCCGCTCGCCAGTTTTGGGATCGACGTTGGTATCGGCGGACTCAATCACATCGGGGTAGAGGGTGCCCTGGGCCAGATAGTCAAAGGGGCCTAGGCGCTTTGATTCTTCTTCAAATACCCGAATAAACTCATGCCCAATCAGCTTCCGTTTTTCTTCGGGATCGGTAATGCCCGCCACCTTTGCTAAAAATCGCTCCCGGGCCTTGATGTGAGTCACCGGGATGTGAAATCGTTCATTAAATAGCCTTACCAGGCGTTCTGGCTCGCCTTTACGCATGAAGCCCTGATCAATAAACATGCAGGTGAGCTGATCGCCAATGGCTCGGTGCAGTAAAAAGGCCAAGGTCGACGAGTCGACACCGCCAGAGAGGGCCAATAGGACACGCTTATCACCCACCCGGGCGCGCACCTCACGAATCGCTTCTTCCACAAAGGTGGCGGTGGTCCAGGTGGGTTGGCACTGACAGATATGATAAACAAAGTTGCGAATTAAGGCGATCCCCCCCTGAGAGTGCACCACCTCGGGGTGAAACTGAACCCCGTAGAGCTTACGCTGGTGGTCGGCTATGGCCGCACAGGGGGTGTTGTTGGTATGGGCCAGTAGCTCAAATCCCTCCGGTAGGCGAGACACAGAGTCTCCATGGCTCATCCACATGGTGGTGCCATCTTCTACGTTGGTGAGTAGATCGGTGGGGTCGTCAATGTACAAGTCGGCCTTGCCATATTCCCCCCGTTCCGCTCGGTCTACATGCCCTCCCAGTTGCTGTACCATCAGCTGCATGCCGTAGCATACCCCCAACACCGGTATACCCAAATTCCAAATCTCAGGGTCGCAGTGAGGGGCACCAGCGTCGTATACGGAGCTAGGGCCGCCAGAGAGAATGATGCCTTTGGGATTCAGTTGCTTGAGCTGCTCAGCGGAGGTGCGATAGGACAGCACTTCCGAATAAACTTCGGTTTCGCGGATGCGGCGAGCAATCAGTTCAGAATATTGGGAGCCAAAATCCAGAATCACCAGCATCTGGCGGTTGACCTCTGGCAACGATGCTTGTCCTAATGAAGCGGTGGGTTCAGTTTGAAGAGTCACGGGTTGATCCTGCTTAGTACCTGGAGATGGACAATGAATGGGAGCCTAGAAAGGCTGAATGGAGGACCGAGGAGATTGGCGGCTAAGGCAGCTATATACAGTGCCTTGACAGTGTATTTATGGACTTTTGTAAAAAAGTAAAAATGGTTATTCTCACCAGCTTACCAAAACTTGCTCCGCTTGACAGTAGCGGGGTATCTGCTGATCTGCTCTTTAGGACCTAAGGCTAAATCTCCCTACTCCAAAGCGGTGCCACAGCGTTTGCAGAAGTGGGCATCATGATCATGGCTGGCCAAGCCACAGCTAGGGCAGGGGTGATGGCGAGAGTTGGTCACCTTGACCAGTTGTCGAATTAAGCGGCTAATCTGGGTGGGAATTAGGGCAATGCCAGTTAAAATCATCATCACTGTCAGCCCCCGGCCCGCTTCGGAAATAGGGGTGACGTCGCCATAGCCCACGGTGGTCATGGTTACCACTGCAAAATAGAGGGCATCCAGGAAGGTGGTAAAGCGTTCTGGGTTGTTGGGATGCTCGACCTGAAAAATCAGGCCGGAGTAAATGAAAATGATCGTGCCCAGGGTAAATAGGATGCGGATCAAAATCAGGCTGTCGGTGCTGGTGACCTGACCAAACCAAAGTCGGTCGTTGAAAATCCGTACCAGGCGCAGAATCCGCAGGGAACGAAAGAAGCGCAAAAAACGAATGTCGAAGACACCGATCCAGGAGGGCAAAATAGCCACCAAATCGAGCAGGCCATAGAGGCTGAGCACATAGCGCCAGGGGCGCTCAGCGGCCCACAGACGCAGGCCATACTCGATGGTAAAGGCCAGGACAATGAGCCAGTCTAAGCGGTTCAGCCACAAATCTAGGGTCGGCGGAATGGGATAGGTTTTGAGCACAAAGATGGCGGCGGAGCCAAAAATCAGCAACACGATCGCGCCATTGATTACCCGCCCCGCCAGGGTATCGGTGGTATTCAGATGCCGGCGCAGGCGATCGCCCCTGTGGAGTGGTTTTTGCCGGTCATCGGTGGGGGTGGTGTCAGCTCCTGTCATTCGTTTTGTGGTTTGGCAACGGGCAACATGGGGTAGCTCTGTCACTGGCATCTACAGCTCATCATCGATCCTATCGCGATCGATCGGCGGCCCATCGGTGGTCTCAGTCAAGGATGCCTCAGACTTCCCGCTTCGGTCTTCGTGGCTCAAGTTGGCTAAAATAGAATCTTGTTGCGCCCTAAAGTAGGTCCCATGGATATTGCAGAGGTAATTTTTGCAGAAGCTCAAACGCTTCCTGAGGAAGTCGCCCAGCAAGTGCTTGATTTTATTAGGTTTCTTAAAATTATCAGAAGCGAGCGAACAATTCCTACCCCTGCTGCGGAAGCAAATTTAAGTGAATTTGATCAGTTTGGGGCAGTTTTCGACGGTCAGTTTAATCGAGATGAATGCTATGACCGCGAAATACTTCGTTGATACCAATATTGTACTTTATACAATCGGCAAAGATCCCCGAAAAACCTCCATAGCTAGAGGTTTAGTGGCTGACTACCCTGTTCTCAGCGCACAGGTCGTTAACGAATCCATCAATGTTTGTCTTAAGAAGTTAGCCTTCGACAAGGCAAAAGCTTATGCTTTTGCAGAAAGTATTATGCGCCGTACGCAGGTTGTAGCCATTGATGAGATAACTATTCGTAAGAGCGCCTTATTGGCAATGCGCTATCAGCTTTCAAATTGGGATGCTTTGATCGTCGCTGCTGCTTTACTCAGTGACTGCGAGATTTTATATTCGGAGGACATGCAGGATGGGCAAAAGTTCGAGGGAAAGCTCATGGTGAAAAATCCGTTTTTGTAGGTGAGAAGTGAGTTCTGGGACGGACCTAATCCACCCAGGGATAATCTTCACCAGATTTGGCTGCCGCTCGGCGGAAAAAACAGGCATCATGAAGAAACGTAATGGTGTCTTTGTACCGATCTGGGGGAATCACCAATGGGCGACTTCAATATTCAGGCTCCCTTCGAGCCCACAGGCGACCAACCCAAGGCGATCGCGGGGTTGACCCAGTTTCTCAACGACCAGACCAAGTACCAGACCCTACTGGGGGCTACCGGCACCGGTAAGACCCACACCATTGCCCGGGTGATCAATAATGTCGGCAGACCCACCCTGGTGCTAGCCCATAACAAGACCCTAGCCGCCCAGCTGTGTAACGAACTGCGGGAGTTTTTCCCCAACAACGCCGTCGAGTATTTCATTAGCTATTACGACTACTACCAGCCCGAGGCCTACATTCCCACCACCGACACCTACATCGCCAAAACCGCCTCAATCAACGACGAAATTGACATGCTGCGCCACTCCGCCACCCGCTCCCTGTTCGAGCGGCGGGATGTGATTGTGGTGGCCTCCATCAGCTGCATCTACGGTCTGGGCATTCCGTCGGAGTACCTGAAGGCCTCGATTCCGCTGAAGGTGGGGATGGAGGTTAACCAGCGCCAGGTGCTGCGGGACTTGGCCTCGATCCAGTACGAGCGCAACGACCTGGATTTAGGTCGGGGTCGGTTTCGGGTGAAGGGGGATGTGCTGGAGATTGGCCCGGCCTACGAAGACCGGGTGATTCGAGTGGAATTCTTTGGGGACGAAATTGACGCTGTGCGCTATGTGGACCCGATCACTGGGGCCACCCTGCAAAGCCTAGAGGGGCTGAGTATTTACCCGGCCAAGCACTTTGTTACCCCCGAAGACCGGGTAGAAGAGGCCTGCCAGGCGATCCAAGACGAACTAAAAGAACGCCTGGAGGATCTGGAAAAAGCAGGGAAACTGCTGGAGGCCCAGCGCCTGGAACAGCGCACCCGCTACGACCTGGAGATGATCCGCGAGGTGGGCTACTGCAATGGGGTGGAAAATTATGCCCGCCACCTAGCTGGCCGTAAAGCCGGGTCGCCGCCGGAATGTTTGCTGGACTATTTCCCCAAAGACTGGCTGCTGGTGATTGATGAATCCCACGTTACCATTCCCCAAATCCATGGCATGTACAACGGCGATCGCAGTCGCAAAATGGTGCTGATTGACCATGGCTTTCGCCTGCCCAGTGCCGCTGACAATCGCCCCCTGAAAGCCGAGGAATTCTGGGAGAAGGTGAACCAGTGTGTGTTTGTGTCCGCTACCCCCGGCAACTGGGAATTTGAGATCTCAGAAAACAAGGTGGTCGAGCAGATCATTCGCCCCACCGGGGTGCTCGATCCAGAAATTTTTGTGCGTCCCACGGAGGGGCAAATTGACGACCTGCTAGGGGAGGTGAAAGAGCGAGCCGCCAAGCAGGAGCGGGTGTTGATTACCACCCTGACCAAGCGCATGGCCGAGGACCTGACGGAATATCTGGATGAGCACGGGGTACGGGTGCGCTACCTACACTCGGAAATTCACTCCATCGAGCGAATTGAAATTATCCAAGACCTGCGGGAGGGGCTCTACGACGTGCTGGTGGGGGTCAACCTGCTGCGGGAAGGACTGGACCTGCCCGAGGTGTCCCTGGTGGCGATTCTGGACGCCGACAAGGAAGGGTTTTTGCGGGCCGAGCGATCGCTGATCCAGACCATTGGCCGGGCCGCTCGCCATGTGCAGGGACAAGCGATTCTCTATGCCGATAACCTGACCGACAGCATGGCCAAAGCCATCGACGAAACCGAGCGCCGCCGAGCTATCCAACTCGCCTACAACGAAAAACATGGGATTACCCCCACCTCGATTATTCGCCGCAACAGCAACTCCATCCTTTCGTTCCTAGAGGTCTCGCGACGGCTCAGCGCCCACGAACTGGAAGAGGCCTATGAACACAAGGAAGAATTGCCCCTGGAAGACATCCCAGAGCTAATTAGCCAAATTGAAAAACAAATGAAAGAAGCCGCCAAGAACCTGGAGTTTGAGGAGGCCGCCAAATGCCGCGATCGGAT
>SLIY01000151.1 GCA_007135385.1 Leptolyngbyaceae cyanobacterium CSSed165cm_216 | reverse complement strand
TGCCATCTATGGCGATATTGACCACATCAAGGGGGCCACCAAGAAAAAGCTAGAGGCGGGGCAAGAATCGGCCTACCACTCGCGGTTTATGGCCAAAATTGTCACCGATGTAGACTTCGATATGGATCTAGCCACCTGCAAGCTTCAGGGGTTTGACCCAGATGTGGTGATTCCAGCCCTAAAAAAGCTGGAGTTCCAGAACTTCATTAACCGGCTTGGCAAGCTACAGGCGGCCTTTGGCGGGGCGCAGGCGGAGGAAACAGCGGCAAAGGCGAGCCGGGCGCTGGAGGCGAAGGGTGACAGGGCTGAGGGGGCCGATGTGGCCTTCTTTTCCCCAGAGGAAACTGACAGCGCCCAGGGGGTAGATGACGTCGCCATTCAGCCCCAGATTGTCACCACCGAGGCCCAACTCTACGAGCTACTCGATAGTCTGTCAGCGCAACAGAATCCCGCCGCCCCCGTCGCCTGGGACACCGAAACCACCTCCCTGGAGCCACGGGATGCCACCCTGGTGGGCATCGGCTGCTGCTGGGGCACTGGTCGAGACGAGATGGCCTATATTCCCCTAGGACACAGTCAAGGAGAGATGCTGCCTCTGGACATGGTGCTGGAGGCGCTACGCCCGGTGCTGGAAAGCGCAAAATTTCCCAAAGCCCTGCAAAATGCTAAGTACGACAGATTAGTGCTCTTGAACCAGGGTATCCAGCTGCAAGGGGTGGTGTTTGACACCATGCTGGCCAGCTACGTGCTCAACCCAGAGGCCAGCCATAACCTGGCCGATCTCAGCCTGCGCTACCTCAACCTGGTAGCCCAAAGCTACGAAGACCTGGTGCCTAAGGGCCAGACTATCGCCGATGTGGACATCGCTGCCGCCGCCACTTACTGCGGAGCCGATGTGCACACCACCTATTTGTTAGTGCCCAAGCTGCGGGCCGAACTGGAACAGGTGCCCAACCTCCACGCCTTGTTTGCCGACATTGAGCTGCCCCTAGAACCGGTGCTAGCCGCCATGGAACAACAGGGTATTCGGGTGGATGCTGACTACCTCGCCAACTTGTCCCAACGGCTGGAAACGGACCTGGCCCGGATTCAGGAAACCGCCTACCAAGAGGCCGGGGAAACCTTTAATTTAGGATCTCCCAAACAGCTGAGCCAACTGTTGTTTGAAAAACTGGAGCTCGATAAGCGCAAGTCCCGCAGAAATAAATCGGGTGGTTATTCCACTGATGCGGCCACCTTAGAAAAGCTCCAGGGGGATCACCCCGTGGTGGATTTGGTGGTCGAACATCGCACCCTATCCAAGCTGAAATCCACCTATGTGGATGCTCTGCCTACTCTAATTCGGGCCGATACCCAGCGGGTCCATACGGACTTTAACCAAGCGGTGACGGCCACTGGACGGCTATCATCATCGAACCCTAACCTACAAAATATTCCGATCCGCACCGCCTTTAGCCGCCAAATTCGGGCGGCATTTATTCCCGAGGCGGGCTGGCAGTTGGTGGCAGCAGATTATTCTCAAATTGAGCTACGCATTCTCGCCCATCTCAGTGATGAGCCGGTGCTGGTAGAGGCGTACAACACAAATGACGATGTCCATGCCCTCACGGCCCGGCTGTTGTTTGAAAAAGAGGACATCAGCCCCGAGGAACGGCGCATGGGCAAAGTAATTAATTTTGGGGTGATTTACGGTATGGGAGCCTCCCGGTTTGCTCGGGAAGCTGGCGTTAGCCGGACTGAGGCCAAAACATTTATCGATCGCTACTACGATCGATACCCCAAGGTGTTTGAGTACCTGCAACAGATGCAGCGGCAAGCGATCGCCCAAGGTTATGTGGAAACCATCCAGGGGCGGCGGCGCTATGTTAACTTTAGCGACAGCAAACTGCGATCGCTGCGAGGCACTGACCCTGCCAGCATTGATCTACAAGCGCTGCGGACCAATGGCTATGATGCAGGTTTGCTAAGGGCTGCGGCCAATGCTCCCATCCAGGGAAGCAGCGCCGATATCATCAAGATTGCCATGATTCGCTTACATCAGTTGCTGCAGACGTATCAAGCCAATCTGCTGCTACAAGTGCACGACGAGCTGGTGTTTGAGGTACCCCCCGAGGAATGGGCAGAGCTAGAACCCACCATCATCACCACCATGGAATCAGCCGTGGATCTAAAGGTGCCCCTCAGGGTCGAAGCCCATGCTGGACCCAACTGGATGGAGACTAAGTGAAGCTCACGACTGCCCCTCCTCCGGGGGTATTTCTGGAGGATTCTGGGGCTCTGTGTCTAGCAAATTCGCCTTTGACTGCTTTAGGGATTTCCACAACCGCTTAATTTCGTCATAGGCTTCCTGTGCCGACATTTTGCCGCCAGTTTCCAGGTTGCACACAAAGGAAACCCGTTGGGCAAACTCCTGCAGGTTGGCGTTAAAGGCAAGTCGTTGGGGGGTAAACTCGCCCCAGTACTTGCTGCGGGGAAATAGAAAGTCGTCCTTAGGGGATGGCTTTTGATCTGTCATAGGAATAGCCATGGAAAAGGGTTAACATACCGGGCTGGAAACCAGCATCGTCAGGCTTGAGCCAACTAGGCTTGAGCCAACTAATTAAGACAACACTCTAGAATGTCACACCAGTGATCACGGGTTAGATTGTCAGTTATTAGATTGTCATTAGAATAAACTGGTTTTTGCCTTAGGGTGAGCTTAGTTGATACCGTCTAACTCCCTTGCTGCCAGTTTGTCAGGAGGGGTGAGCTAAAAGAGTCAGCCGGATAATTTTTTCATAGCAGGCGCTCAGCACGACCTGCCGTCAAAAGGCCCTGAATATTGGTCACCGCCTCGCTGACAGTATCTACTCTGAGCATAGGCGATGGGGCCAACGCTTGCCAAAATGCCACGGCAGTTGCATCCATTTCCATTAAGATCACTGGCTTCTGGCTTTTGATGGCAAAGGCAATTTCTGATGCCGTTCCTGCCCCTAGGCCACAGGCTACAATCACACGGCTGGACAAAACATTAATCAGATTCCGCCCCTGCCCCAGACCTGTCATGATGGGAATGTCGACATCTGTTGACAAATCCGCCGGATCTGCACTGGGCAAGATACCAATGGTAAGTCCGCCCCCGGCTTTAGCCCCCTGACTGGCGGCAGCCATCACCCCGGCATTTCGCCCCCCAGTTAGGAGCACCCATCCGACTTGGGCAATCGCCTGCCCTAGGGCATAGGCAGTCGCGATTTGTTGCGGTGTAGCCTGTTTCCCAGGTCCCATGACCCCAATCACCACTTTGGACATGAGCGATATTCTCCCAAGCCGCAAGAAAACTTGACGATCCCCCCCCTGCCAACCAGCAGGGCTGTCGTTTAGATTAAATTAAATTAACCCATAGAGAAAATTAGGGTCTTGTTGCCCTGACTGTATACATGATTCCACGGTTCTCTGTCGTCGCTCGGTTGCAATGTTTCGGTTCCCAGCGCCTGGGCTTAGGGCTAGTCACTGCCATAACGGTGACTGGGGCTTTGGTGACTGGGGGGACTGGTCTAGGCACATCAGCCTTGGCCGCAGAGACAGTGACAGTTCGCCTAGGCCGATTTTCCCAAACCATTGCCTTGGCTGATCTAGAGACCTTTGTGGCCACTGGGGAGGTGCCGCCGTCTTTAGGGTTGTATCGTCCAGTGCTGACCCCTAGCTTGCGCCAGGCCCTAGGGGACCAGATTTCTCTAGATCCCGACGTCAGCCACGTGATCTTAGATGAAATTCTGACCACCCCTGGCGGTAGCCAACTTCTGGAAACTCTGGAGGCGGTGGCCCCGAATTTGACCCCTGAGGATCTAAAAGCCACCACTGACAAAGCCTCAAAATCCCCAGAGGGATTGACCTTATTGGGGCTGTTGCGGGTGATTCCCCAAGACACACTGGAGATTAATCTGGGGACATTGATCTCCCTTGGCTCTCAGTTTCAGTTGGCCCAAATGGAGAGCGAGGCCCTCAGTCGCGTCCTGCGCAAAGACTTATCGGACACCCCCGTGGATGTCACCCCGTTAGAGGATATGGATCCATTTTCTGAGGGGGAATCCCAGGTAGAGCGATGGGAACTACTATTGCGCGATCGCCAACGCGATCACCAAATTCCCGTCGATATCTACTGGAGTCGCAACACCCAAGGTCCCCTGGTGGTGATTTCCCATGGATTTGGAGCCGATCGCCGCTTTTTTGCCTACCTAGCTCAGCATTTGGCCTCCCATGGGCTAACGGTGGTAGCCGTCGAGCACCCAGGCAGTAACGTCGCGGCCTTGATGTCCTTGCCCGTGGTTGCTCCCCCCGAAGAAGACAAGCTCAGTCGCATTTTGCCAGCCACTGAGTTTTTAGATCGGCCTCGCGACATTAGCTTTGTGCTGGATCGCTTAGAAAAACTAAATCTGTACTCCTACACCCTCCGAGGCCGGTTAAATACCGATCAGGTTACCCTGATTGGCCATTCCCTGGGCGGGTATACCGGTCTGGCCCTGGCGGGAGCGGCCCTTGATTTGCGATCGCTGCAATCTTTTTGCCCCGATCTCAGCCCCGTTAGTTTTTCCCCAGCCGATTGGTTGCAATGTGCAGCGTTAGATCTGCCGGTAAAATACGCCAATCTCAAAGACAACCGGATTAGCCAACTGATTGTCACCAACCCGCTTACGGGTCTGCTATTTGGGGAGGCGGGCCTGAGCCGGGTGCAGGTACCTACCCTGATGGTGGCCAGCACCCATGACAGTGTTACCCCCATGGCCAAGCAACAGTTGGGGCCATTTATGCAGCTGTCCGGGCCCAAGTATCTGATGACAGTGCTTGGCGGATCTCATCTGAGTGTGGGCGATCCCGATAACCTCAATGCTGACCTACATCGGATTCCCTTTATGCCAGAGGTGCCTGACAACTCCACAGCGGCAATGCGTCAGTTTTTCCAGGGCATTAGTTTGAGCTTCATCATGCAGCAAACGGCCGATTCTGATGCCTATGCCCCGATGTTGAGTGCTGACTATGCCCAACTCTTTTCTACAGACGACCTCTCATTACGCCTCAGCCAGGATTTACCGGCTCGGCTCAGCCATTGGCCCCGTTTGCGACAGGGGGCGTTTTACCATCAAGAAACGCTAATGGCCTACGGCTCCTCACTACTGCATCTAGAAGCCATGGCCGTGCAGGACCAGTTTCAGACCCTGCAACGGCAGATGCTGGCTTATCTCAGAACCAGCCCCCCATCATTAACGGCCATTTATCGGCCCCGCCGCTTTTTCTCCCCTCACCTCCAGGCGCAACGCCATGGATCTAGATCTAACCGAGCCACCCCTTAAGGATTGCTGACATAGCCATCAGGCAAGGTAGTGCCTTGTAAGTTAGCGTGGCGGAGGTTGGTGTAGTCAAGCTTTGCATTGATCATGACGGCATTGGTGAGGTTAGCACCGCTTAAGTTTGACCAACTGAGTCGGGTCCGGTAAAGGGTCGCCCCTTGGAGGTTAGCCCCCCGCAGGGAACTCCAACTGAGATTAGTGCCTCGCAAATTCGATCGAGACAGGTCAACATTGACTAAGTTGGTACTAGTCATTTTGGCCCGACTTAAATCAGTATCTTGCAGATTTGCCCCCTCCAGGCTAGCCCCACTTAGGAAAGCCCCCACCAGGCTGGCCCCCTGTAAGCTAGCGCCATTCATCAAGGCGCTGGTGAGATTGGCATGGTCCAAATTAGCCCGTTGCAGATCAGTTCCCAACAGTTTGGCCCGACTCAGGCTAGCTTCCGTCAGGGTAGCTTGGTAGAGAGAAGCCTGGTCCAAGGTGGCTTCGTTCAAGTTGGCGTTGTCTAAATTAACTTGGCTCAAGTTTGCCCGAATCAACAGAGCACTACGCAGTCCAGCTTCGGTCAGATCGGCGTCTCGCAAATCGGCTTCAGTTAGATCAGCACCGATTAAGTTAACCAACAGTAACTTGGCTCGGTGGAGGCAAACAGAGGCCATCTGCGCTTCTCGAAAATTAACTCCCACCAAGGTGGCCCCAGTGAAGTCGGTGTGCTGGAAATAGGACTGACGAAAATTAGCACCACTCAAGTCTTGGTGAGCTAAATCAGCACCAATTAACTGCACCCCCCGAAAGTCACGCTCGCCAGCCTGGTAACTTTCGAGCAGGGCATCGGCCGTGATTTCCCGAGGTGGTTCAGGGGACCGTAGGTGATTGAACGATGAGGTTTCCAATGATGGGTCTCAAATGCAACAATTTTCAGGACAGATATGGTCCGATGGGACCGATTTAGGGTTGCCTTGCTCACAAATTGCTTGGGCAAGGGAGAGCGGGCAAGGAATCACCAAAGTTATCAGCATGTCAAGCATATGCCCCCTGCACCCAGACCTGTGACCGGAGGTGATAACGACACCGCTGCTGAAGCGTGCCATTCACCCCAAATTTTAGTCCTTAGTGGCCGGTCAGGTCGTTAGCCATTTGGCTAATTTGACCAGATGAGCTTAATTTCAAGGGTGAGGGCAGATGCCTGTATATTTAGGTAGAAAGCTCGCCGGATAAGGGTATTTATTATACTGAGTATTTACTGATAACCCTAGCCTCACTGACCAGAACATCAGGATCTGTATGGGTGCGTCAGTAGCGTAGGCCAGTAGCGGTAGGCCAGTAGCGGTAGGATAGTAACAGTAAAGTAGGTCTAGTTGTACTGATCACGAGGATGCTGGAGCGTTGAGCTAAGCCTAATCCGGGTCTAGGCTAGCCATTGCAGGCGACTTTAGACTGGTTCGATGGCTAACGGCAACCCATCCCCCTACCCTGTGAGAACAAATTGCCTATG
>SLIY01000040.1 GCA_007135385.1 Leptolyngbyaceae cyanobacterium CSSed165cm_216 | reverse complement strand
GATTTTAGATTTTGGCTGGATATCTCTCCAAAATTCAAAATCGTAAATCTAAAATTGTGTAAGTCAGAACGCCCGCCGATGGCCTGTCCATGTTTTACAACATCTGCGAGGTACGGATGATGACTGTATTAGGTTTTTTGCGTCGTTTTTTAAGACTTGGGTTTTGGGGCGATCGCTGGAGTGGCTCTACATTGCTCTGGCCCTAAGGAACCCGCTTTAGGTGATTTCGGGAAACCTATCTTGCCAGTGGTGGGTATTGCCTGCCCTACGGCTTTGAGTGGTGGGCAATGCCCACCCAGCCTAGTCAAGGTGGTTTGAAAGGGTTGATTTTTGCACCATTGAAGCGCTGAAAGCTTGATTATGCGTAGGGTGTGTTCCCGGCCTCAGGTCAACCTAGGGGTGGTGTAAAACCTTCTGCCCTGGCCGGAACGCACCGTTTGCGTCAAGCGAGAGGCCCGGTATCGTAAGCGGTGCATTGCGGCCCAAAGGCAAAGTCTGTGAGGTTTTGCGCAGATCTGTGGGCCGCTTAGGCAGAGCCGCGCCCTTGGCGCTATGTACCCTACTCAGGTCAAAGGTCACCTTGGCAAGGGTGGCCATGCCCACCCTACGAACGCTGTTTTTGCCCCTTGGCACCAGGGTTCAGCGTTCCTCGCCCGCCAGAGGCTGCTGGTTACCTGTCATGGCTGGTCGCGGCGGCTCAATTCGATCAAAAGAGGCCGTGGCAGCGGTCCATCCAAGAGTTTTGACGTATCACTACCATTCATCGGTTTCAGGACTTATGCGCAACATTGACCCTTCAATTATTCGCCTGGTAGGAGCTCAGTGGATCAAAGTACTGTCCCCTGGCGGGGGTGCTCTTTTACTTTGGGCCGCGGCCTGCGGATGGCTGCCGCTGCCAGGGCGGGCTGAGTCACTTACCCCCCAGTTGGCCCCCCTACCCCTGACTGAGGCGGACATTGCCAGCGACCTGACCCTGTCGCCAGGGGCAGATGCTGCGGCTCTGCAACCCTTGGCCCTGCCCGAGCCCGAGCAACCCCAGGCTGATCGGTGGGCCCATACCCACATTGCCCTGGATGATGGGTCATTCGAGGCTGACCTGGGTCAACTCCAGGCTCAGGAGGACGTGGAGCCGATCCGGATTCAGGTGATCGAGCGGATTCTGGACCAGCCGGTGTTTTCCCCCTTCCGGCGGGAAGGGACGGTGCGGGAGGCGAGCCAACCGGTGTATGTGATCAATCGGGAGCAGATCGAAGCCCAGGGGGCACGCACGGTGCAGGAAGCCCTGCGCTATTTGCCTGGTATCCTCAGTGACGGTACCACGGGGGGACAGCTAGGCTCCCCCAGTAGCCAATTCATCCGGGGCGGGTCCTCATCCCAAACGCTGATTTTGATTGATGGTCGCCCGATTAACGAAATCGGCACCTTTGGGGCCTTTGACCTGTCCCGCATCACCACCGACGCGGTGGAGCAAATTGAGGTATTACCCGGCGGTGGCTCGGTACTGTACGGCTCAAACGCCATCGGTGGGGTGATCAACATCATCACCCGCCGTCCTCTGACGGAACCCGGGGAGGAGTTTTCTGTGTCGGCGGCGGTGGGTAGCTTTGGCTTTAACGATCAAACCATTCAACTGCGCGGGGCCGATGCAGGGGGCAGTTGGGTGTTGGGCTTCAATCGCACCTCGGCAGATAACAATTTCCCCTTTCGCCTCACCACCACCGATTTTGATGGCACCCGGGCCAATGCGGATGTGCTCTACAACAACGTTAACGTGGGCCTGGTAGGTAATATTAACGATCGCAATCGGCTGCGGTTTGGACTATTGTTTCTCTCCAAGGACCAAGGGGCTCCTGGGGGAGTGCCGGTACCGGGGAGTGGGTCCGGGGGCTTCAACAACCTCAGCGGTACCGATCGCCAGTACAGCGAAAACTGGCTGATCGATGCCACCTACGAGGCAGACCTGGGCCAGGGGGATGACTCCCAACTGACGGCCCGGATTTTTGCAGACCTGCTGGACTTTACCTTCAATTCCCCAGTCCCCAACAACCCCTTTGCGTCTCCGATTCGGGATGAAGTCAGCCAGAGCTCCATTGGGGCGCAGGTGCAGCACGCCTGGCAGTTTGCCCCCAACCAAAACATTACCTACGGGGCCGACTACCGCACGGTGCAGGCGGATAACAACACGGTAAATTTGCTTAACAACCTGACGACGGAAAACTACAGCGATCGGATCAATCAGGGCAGCCTGTTTGCCCGCTACCAGGCGGCCTTTACCGATCGCTTTAGCGCCAACCTGGGGGTACGCCAAGACGTTAATGACCTGGCCGATGGCGCCTTTACCTCCTTTAGCCTGGGCACCCAGGTGGCTATCACTGACAGCACCAATTTTCGAGCCAATCTGGCCCGCAACTTCCGGGTGCCCACCCTGGGGGATCTGTTCTTTGCCCCCTTCAACAACCCTGACCTGAGGCCGGAATCGGGGATTAGCTTTGATGTGGGGGTTGATCAGCAATTGGGCGATCGCGGCCTCTGGCGGTTTACCTTTTTCCGCAACGATATCCGTGATGCCATCAGCTTTGATTTGGCCACCTTTACCCCCCAAAACATCGGCCAGGTGAAGGCCATCGGCATCGAGACCGAAGTCAGTGTGCAAGTGGTCGACAACCTGTTTGCCTTTGCCAACTACACCTGGAACCAGCCCACCATTCAGGCCGGACCCAACCCGGCGGACAATGGCAATCTGCTGCCGTTTACCCACGCTGACAGCTTCAACCTGGGCCTGGCCTATGAAACGCCCCAGGGTATCTACGGTGCCCTGTTCCTACGCCACATCAGCGACTTTTTTGTGGACCGCCGTAACAGCGAATCCCTGGCGGGGCGCACCACCCTGGATGCCAAACTGCGGCTGCCCCTAACCCAGACCCTGGCCCTAAATGCTAGCGTGGATAACCTGTTCGACACCCAGTTTGAACTGTTTCCTGGTTTTCCCGGTGTGGGGCGCAGCGTCCAGGTGGGGATACGGGGCCAGTTTTAAGCCCTTTTGAGAACCTTGAGGAGAGCGGGGCAGTGGCCCAGGCATGAGCACCATGGATCAACGTAAGGTACAGGCCAGTGGTAGTGCGGGGGGCAGGTTTTGGCCCCCTGCCGATTTTCGGTTCCGCCGCAGGCTGGGTAAGGTGAAGCCAGCCCAGCTGGGCCTGGGCTTAGCTCTTGCAGGGCTGGTGGTGACCGGCTGCCAGGGTAGCCCCCCCACTGCCCCCCTGGACCCCTCGGCGGAGTCTACCGCGGAGGGTTGCGCCGCCCCCTTTGACCCAGCGGTTGATTACTTCCCGGACAAGGTCGAGCTAGACTATGCCACCGGCTTTACCGTGGACTACCACAACCACTACAAAGTGGTCACCATCACTGACCCTTGGCCCGGGGCAAGTCAGAGCTTTGAGTATCTGCTGGTGCAGTGCGGTGCACCGGTCCCCACCGGGTATGACCAAGCCCAGGTGGTGACCATCCCCGTGGAGCGAGTGGTGGCCCTCTCCACCACCCACCTGCCCCATTTCGACCAGCTGGATCGGGTGGATGCCCTGGTGGGGGTGGGCCAGTTTGACCCGATCAGCAGCCCCAGGGTGCGGGCCAAAATCGACCGGGGAGAGTTGGCTGAGTTTAGCTCGGGGGCCAGTTTAGATGGGGAGCGGCTGCTGGTGGCCGCCCCTGATCTGGTGATGACCTTTAGTATGGGTAATGATAACGACCCGTACCTGCGGTTGATCCAGGCAGGGGTGCCGGTGGCCTTCGTCGCCGAGTACCGGGAGGCATCGCCTCTGGCTCGGGCCGAGTGGCTGAAGTTTACCGCCCTGTTGGTTAACCAAGAAGCCCTGGCCGAGGCGCAGTTTGCCGCCATCGCCCAGGAGTACAACGCCCTAGTGGCGTTGGCCCAGACGGCGGCGGCGCGACCGACGGTGTTTACCGGCTCTAGCTATGAGGGCACCTGGCATATGGCCCAGGGAGAGAGCTATGCCGCCCAACTGCTGCGGGATGCGGCGGCCGACTATCTATGGGCTGATGTCCCCGGTACCGGCAGCATTCCCCTGGATATTGAGGCGGTGTATGGTCGGGCAGCCCAGGCCGACTTTTGGGTTAATCTCAGCCAGGACTGGCAGACCCAGGCCGATGCGATCGCCGCTGACCCCCGCTATGGCCAGTTTCAAGCCCTGCAACAAAACCGAGCCTACAACAACAATGCCCGGGTCAACCCCAGCGGGGGGAATGACTTTTGGGAAAGTGGCCCCGTCAACCCCCACCGGGTGCTGGCGGATTTGATCGCCATCTTTCACTCCGAGCTGTTACCGGACCATGAGTTGATCTACTACCAACCCCTGTTGCCATGACCTTGACCCTGGCCCAAATTACCGATACCCATCTGCTGGCAGACGCCAGTGCCCTGCTGCGGGGCTGTCCCACCTGGCAGACCCTGCAAGCGGTGCTGGAGCAGGTGGGAGATTGTCAGCCCGATGGCCTACTGCTGACCGGCGATCTGGCCGACCGGGGCGATGCCGTGGCCTATGAACGGTTACGAGAGGCGATCGCCCCGTTTAACCGACCCACCTACTGGCTGCCCGGCAACCACGACGATGTGGCCACCGCTGAACAGGTGTTTCACGCCCCCTGGCTGCAAGGGCCAACTGCCAATGGGTTGCAATCTATCGATTTGGGAGCCTGGCGGCTGGTGCTGCTGAACTCAGTCAAAGCCCCCGCCCGCTATGGCGAAGGAGAACTGTCCCCCGCTCTGCTAACAGCCCTGACCGATACCCTGTCCACCCACTCCGCCCAACCCACCGCCATCGCTCTGCACCACCATCCGGTCCCCACCGGCATCGACTGGCTCGACCAGATTCAGGTACAAAACGCCACTGACCTCTGGGCCATCCTTGACCGACAGCCTCAAGTACGGGTGGTGGTTTGCGGCCATATTCACCTGGACCTGCACCACCGCCACCAGCGCCCCGCTGCCGACCCGATCGCCGTCTACGGTACCCCCTCCACCGGCCTCCAGTTGAAACATCCCAATCCCGCCCCTGACCACCACCGGCCCGGCTTCCGCCTGCTCACCCTCAATGACGATGGCAGTCATGGCACTAGGGTGGTGAGGGTTGGGGAGTAGGGAAAAAGGAAGAACGAAGAATGAAAAAGGAAAATTCAAAACACCCTTCGGGAAGAGCAAAGGCCTACAAAATTCAAAACTAAAAATTCCCCACCTCCCCCATCCGGACTTTCCTGTGAACCTCCTATATCCCATCGCCTCGCAAGGGTGCATTACGGCCAACCCAAAGTCACCGCCTACAGGATTGATTAACTTGCGGCCTAATGTACCCTACACCTCCCCACCTCCCCCCATCACCCCTCCCCCATGCTCCACAACACCCCCTGGCCTAAATCCCTAACCCCCAAGCGGTTTGACCAGACAGCTACGGTCTCTGGGCGGCTGATCCACTGCGGTGGTTTGGGACTGCTGGCCCTGCTGGTGGGAGTTGGGTTTGTGGCTAGTCTGGCCCTGGGGTCTGTGGCGATACCGCCTTTGGAGGTGGTGACGGTGCTTTTGGGGGGACAGGCTAGTAATCCGGTCTGGGGGGACATTATTTGGCAGTTTCGTCTGCCTCGGGCCTTGACGGCGGCGGCGGCGGGGGCGGCCCTGGCGATCAGCGGGGTGCAATTGCAAGCTCTGTTCCGCAATCCCCTGGCGGGGCCGTCGGTGTTGGGGATTAATGCTGGGGCGAGTTTGGGAGCGGCCCTGGTGGTGCTAACGGGCAGCGCGGCGGGCTATGGGTTTAGCGGTTGGTGGTCACAACTGAGCTTAGCGGGGGCGGCGAGTTTGGGGGCGGCCCTGGCGATGGGGCTGGTGATGCTGGTGGCCCAGCGGGTGCGTAGTTCCCTGGCCTTGCTGATTTTTGGGTTGATGCTGGGCTATACCACTACGGCCCTGGTGACGATTTTGCTGCACTTCAGCACCATTGAGCAGACCGTAGCCTACATCAGCTGGACCTTTGGCAGCTTTGCTGGGGTGACCTGGCAGCAAATGCCGGTGTTGCTGCCGGTGATTGGTCTAGGGTTGGCCTTTTCTCTACTGTTCTGGCGATCGCTGAACCTGCTGCTGTTGGGTGATGAGCAGGCCCAAAGCCTGGGGTTGTCCATGGGCTTGGTGCGGCTGTATCTCATTTTTAGCGCCTCGTTACTGGCGGGGACGGTGACAGCCTTTTGTGGCCCGATTGCTTTTCTAGGCGTCGCTGTACCCCACCTGGGCCGCAGCCTGTTTCGCACCCTAGACCATCGTCTGCTGCTACCAGCGTCGGCCCTACTGGGAGCCCTGCTGGCCCTGGTGGCTGATGCGGTAGCTCAACTGCCGGGCAGTCAGACAATATTGCCCTTAAATGCCGTGACGGCCTTGATTGGGGCACCGATTTTGATTTGGCTAATGCTAAAGCAGTTTCGACTGTTTTGAGCCGTAGGCCCCGAGTGCAACGTCATTTAGAAATTGAAGGGCGTGAAGGCACGTTTGACTGTTTGGAGTTGCCAGAAGGGGTTGATCCGCTGTTAGGGGTAATTCCCCAAGAGCAATTGGGCTTAGAACCAGATCTGCAAAATCAGCAATTACGCTTGTTGCCTGCGACCCCTAAGGACTCGTATATTTCGCTATGAGTTGACCCACCCCCAATACTGTTCGGATAAGCAGAATTTCAGTATATTTGCACTGTTCTGACAGAGCAGGTGTATGGTGCAACTCAAGGAATTTACGTGGGTACAACCGAGTTTGGGACCCCGAGAGTTATTG
>SLIY01000270.1 GCA_007135385.1 Leptolyngbyaceae cyanobacterium CSSed165cm_216 | reverse complement strand
GCATCACCGTGTCCTACACCGCCAGCGGTTTGCAAGGATTGTCCCTGCGTATTCTGCCTCAGCACAAGTACCTCAACAGCGCTTACGATCCCAAGCTCATTCTCTGGGCCGATCCCCAGGAAGTGACCGTGAATGTAGGACCAGATGCCGGAAAGTTCGTGGACCCTGTGGGGGTAATGGGGGTGTAGTGGCGCATTGCAACGCGCCACTACACCCGCAACGCCCGCCGCCCAGCCCAGGTGGCAAAGATGCCCCCGGTGGCAAACATCAGTAGGCTGTAGATGGCGGCGGGAATCGCTAGGCTGGGCTGATTCAGCAGGGTAGGGGCACTGGCGACAGCGATCGCCAGGGTGCCGTTTTGCAGTCCCACTTCCACGGTGATGGCGGTGGTACTGGGGCGATCGAGACGGGCTAGGATAGCGATCCAATAGCCGCAGGCCATGGTAATCACGTTTAGACTCAGGGTGGCCCAGCCCACCTGGGCAAAAAAGGTCAACACATTGGCCCGTTCCTGTACCAGCAGGCCCGCAATAATCAAGCCTAGAAAACCCAGGGCCACCCACTTCACCCGCCGTTCAAGTCGGACCGCTAACACCGGATAGTAGTGATGCAACCCCATTCCTACCCCCACCGGCAGCATCGTGATCACCGCAATTTGCAGGACCGTAGCCCCAAAAGGTAACCGTAAAGCCATGGTCTCCCCCATGAACCGGCCCATGGCCAGGTTAACCACCAAGGGAATGGTAAATACAGTAATCAGACTGCTAATAGCGGTCAGCGTAATCGACAGGGCTACATGGCCCCGGGCCAAGTAAGTGACTAGGTTAGACGTAGGCCCCCCTGGGCAAGCGGCAATAATCAAGAGACCCACCGCTAACTCTGGGCTCAGGGGCAATAGCGACGCCAGCCCAAACCCCACCAAAGGCAGCAGCACTAACTGAGCCGCCAAGCCCACCATCACCGCTCGGGGATAGACCAAAACCCGGGTAAAATCATCGAGCTTGAGCCCCAACCCCATTCCCAACATCACCAAAAACAGGGCCAGCGGTAACACCACCGCCGTCAGCAGGCTCGATTCCATGACGTTCTATCTAGTTTTTGCTTTGGGCAGTTTATCCTGATTTTGGAAGATGGCGCTACAGATGACTGGTAAGAGAGTGGTCCGATATGATCACCATCGATGTTTTGAGGCTGAATCACGATGACTGACCTGCATAAACTGGCGGTCAATGGCACCCTGATGCGGGGGCTGGCGCTCAACCAAAACCTGCTAACTGTGGGGGCTAAATTCTTATACGAGGCCAATACCACCCCTGACTACCGCCTGTGGTCTATTTACGACAACCATCCAGCCATGATGCGGGTCAGCCGAGGTGGGGTCGAAGTTGCCCTAGAAGTCTGGCAGGTTCCCACCGCTGGCCTACTGCGAGTTCTCCAACAGGAACCCCCTGGGCTTTGCGTTGGCAAGGTCACCCTCAGTAATGGCGAAACTGTCCTAGGGGTACTAGGGGAACCCTTTCTGTGTGAGGGGCAAAAAGATATTTCTGAGTTCGGCGGCTGGCGGGCCTACCTGGCTCCGAACCCAGCGTAGGATTGACTGGCAGAAATGATCATCTTGACTGAGGGTGTCCGGGTCAAGGGTCGGGTTTCGGTTATTGGCATCCCCTCCTGGGAGGGGCAGGGGTGGGTTGTCCGGGTGTCAGGTGTCGGGTAGCAGGAGTGACTGGCCGACTGATGTCACGGCACAATAGCATTACCTTATCTAGCATCTGCACCCAGTAGAGAAACGAGTAAGATCAAGCTATTCTCTTCCCTAGTCTCATCCCCTAGATTTCATCCCCTGGATCAATGATTAGTTCTGCCATTGACCTAAGCCCGACTCAGCCCTCACTTCCCGAACGGAGAGTCTCGCTGCATGTCGATTGGGACGGTTATAAAACAATTCAAAGCACCCTGGGCGAGCATCGCTCGGCCCAACTCACCTTTTACAACGACATTCTGGAGATTATGGCTCCCTCAGAAGACCATGAGCGTTCCAGTGCACTGATTGGTCAGTTCATTGAGATTGTGACGGAGGAGTTGAATCTTACCCTCAAAACCATGGAATCAACCACCCTCGATCGCCCTGAGCTGAACGCCGGGGCCGAACCCGACAAAGGCTACTACATTGCCCATGAACCGTTGGTGCGGGGTAAAACCGTTGATCTCAGCGTCGATCCGCCACCAGATCTAGTGTTAGAAGTGGACATCACCCATACCGATATCAACAAAAATAGGCTTTATGCCGCCTTGGGTATCCCTGAGTTTTGGCGTTATAACGGCACCGTACTCACAATTTACGTCCTTAAAGCAGGGCAGTATCAGGATGTCCAACGCAGCCCAACCTTTCCAGCCATTCCGAAAGAACAACTCTATGCTTTTCTGAGTAACTGCGCTCAGCAGGGAGAAACCCAGGCCAAGCGAGATTTAAGGGTCTGGGTTCGCCAGCACCAGGGCTAGACCGCCGATGCCAGGGTCACAGGTGCGACGGTAAAACAGGTATGACGGTACAGATGACATAGCATCGACCACCCTCGATCGCCCCTAGAATGTGCCAGGTCTCATGGCCAGGTATCTGTTGGCCCCAGAGCCAACCTAGTACCCTGCAGCATAAGTCGGCCCACCATCCCTGATCCCTGGCACCTAGAACCTGACACCCTCACCAATGGTGGTCCTGTTCCTGCCAGGCAGTACTGGGACTTAAGCCTTATTATTTTCAATGGCCCAGCGAGCCAGTTCAGTCCGATTATGCAGACCGGTTTTACCCAACATATTGCTGACATGGCTTTCGATGGTGCGCTGGCTGACCTGGAGCTCCTGGGCAATTTCACGATTGGCCATACCCCGAGCCACAAACTGTACCACCCGCAGCTCGGTAGGGGTCAACTCGACATCAAAAGGCACTTGAATAGCAGGGCCACCACCACTTTTAATTTGTTGCTTAATCAGCCGGGAGGCTTGCTTGAGGGAAGATTCCACCTGGGCCACTAGCTCTTCTGGCTCAAACGGCTTCACCATGTACACATCGGCTCCGGTATTTAACCCTTTGACCCGGTCCTGGCTTTGCCCTTTGGCAGACAGAAATAAGATCGGGATCCATTCAGTAGTAGGGTTATCCCGCACATGCTGCACAAAGGTATGACCATCCATCTCAGGCATCATCACGTCACAGATGATCATGTCTGGGGTTGCCGTTTCCAGCACATCCAAAGCTTCACGGCCATTGCCAGCGGTTTTGACCTCATAGCCGCGAAACTCAAGATAATCTTTGACTAGCAAGATCAAATTTGGGTCGTCGTCAATGAGCAGTAGCTGCTTTTGATCGCCTGGGTTGGAATCCTTCATGCGCTGACCGTAAGTTCAACTCGCTGATAACTCAGTATGCCCCTTAGGTGAACCTCGACTTACATCTATCCCACGAATCGGAACAGAACATTGGAACAGGCTTAAGCCATTTACTCAAGCTTGCTAAGTTAGGCTGACCCTACTGCTGATGATACTTCACCAAAACACTTTCGAGCCGGCCTGGTCTATAAGATGGTGCCAGGCCCATGCCTGATCTCACCATAGGCTTGCTGGGGATGCCACCGCTGGTCGACTATGGAACTACTGTTATGATTTGCCTCCTCCCTTAGCATGCTGCGAAAACGCTTAGAACCCTTTCTCAGCCGTAAACGGGTAGCCATTGCCGAAGCCTGCATTATCGGGTTAGTGTCTGGGTTGGCCGCCGTACTGCTGAAACAGGGGGTAGAGTGGCTGGCCCTGTGGCGCACGTCATCTGACCTGCCCCTGTGGCTAGTGTTGCCAGCCCTAGGGCTGGGCGGCGGTTGGCTGTCAGGTTGGTTGGTAGAGCGGTTGGCGCCAGAAGCTTCCGGTAGCGGTATTCCCCAAGTCAAGGCTGTGTTGGGGTTTGCCCCAGTACCGCTGAACTTGCGGGTAGCCCTGGTAAAGCTGCTCAGCACACTGCTAGCCCTGGGGTCGGGGTTGTCCTTAGGGCGGCAAGGGCCGACAGTGCAAATCGGGGCCGGGTTGGCGGCTCAGCTCAGCCGCTGGGTACCCACCTCCCCAGAATACCGCCGCCAGCTGATCTCGGCGGGGGCGGCGGCGGGTCTAGCGGCGGGGTTCAACGCCCCCATTGCCGGGGTGTTGTTTGTGGTGGAAGAGCTACTGCAAGATTTCTCAGGGCTAACCCTGGGCAGTGCTATTTTGGCCTCATTCATTGGGGCGGTGGTGTCTCGCTTGTTGGGGGGCCAGGGGCTGAATTTACCCCTGGATGCTAGGTCTATCAGCTTATCGCTATACGACCTACCGTTTTTTATTGTGCTGGGGTTGCTGGCAGGGGTGTTGGGTGCCCTGTTTCGACGGGGAATTTTTGGCAGCCTCCGCTTCTTTCGACAGTTTAAGCGCTTAGGGCTGCCTGGACGTATTGGTCTAGCCGGGTTGGTGACCGGTGTGGTGGGGGTGTTTGTGCCGGTAGCTGCAACCGATAATACGGGGTTGCAAGAGTTTTTAGTGACGGGTTCGGCAGGATGGCAGTTGATTGCGATCGCCTTTGTCACCAAGTTTCTGCTCACCCTACTGGCCTACGGGTCTGGCGCTGCGGGCGGGATCTTTGCCCCTTCCCTGGTGTTAGGGGCGGCCTTGGGTGGCCTGGTGAGTGTCTTGGCCCAAGCAGCCTACAGTGGCTTTGGAGCCTGGTTACCCCCCGATCAACTCGCTAGCACCACCACCTATGCCCTTACCGGGATGGGAGCCTTTTTTAGTGCCGTGACCGGGGTGCCAATCACCGCGATCGTGATTGTGTTTGAGATGACGGCTAACTTTAACCTGGTCTTACCGCTGATGATTGGCTCCGGGATTGCCTATCTAATTGCCGATCGCACCAATGACGGGTCGATCTATAACCGACTGCTAGCGATGCAGGGAATCCACATCGAACCTGTAGGCCAGGCCAATAACCCCTGGGCTCACCTGAAGGCGTCGGACCTGATGCAGGGGCGGGTGGAAACCCTATCTAGCCAAATGACCCTACCAGAAGTGGTGCAAGCCTTTTCGCGATCGCACCATCGGGGCTTTCCAGTCCTAGCAGAGGGTCGTCTGGTGGGCATCGTCACCCAAAGTGACCTAGGGGAAGCAACAGCCCAGGGGCTCGATCAATACCTGACCCTCGCCGATATCATGACCCCGAACCCAGTCAGCGTCACCCCCGAGGCCACTCTGCCACGGGTTCTACACCTGCTAAACCAGCTCAAAATTAGTCGCCTGCCTGTCACCGATGGGCCAAAACTGGTAGGCATCATCACCCGAGCCGACATTATTCGGGCTGAGTCTGACCAGGTCAGTGGCAAGTTACAGGAGTTGGGTCCCCAGGCAGAACCTTCCTATGTGGTGTTTCAACAGCGGGGACCAGCCACCGGTCAAGGACGATTACTAGTTCCCCTGGCAGACCCCCAAACCGCTCCAGATTTAATCAAAATAGCGGCAGCCCTGGCTAAAAGCTTTCACTATGAACTGGAATGCATCCATGTGCGATCGGTGTCCCGCAGCGTTTCCCCTGCCGAGGTTCGCATTGACTTGCAAGAGGTAGAACCCCTGCGACAACTGGCGGCCACCTATGCCGACATTAGTGGTTTATCGGTACACTTTCAGGTGCGGGCCGCCCACGAAGTCGGCCGCACCCTGCTGGAAGTGATCAAAGAGCGCCACATTGACTTGGTGTTAATGGGCTGGCACCATCCCAGCCTTACCCCCGGTCGGGTGATTAGTGGTGTAGTCGACACCCTGATTCGTCAGGCCCCCTGCCAAGTGCTCGTCGTGCGCCCGGGCCGCAATTTGACCTTTAACCACTGGCTGATTCCTACCGCTGGCGGGCCCAATGCCCAAAGTGCCAATCGCCTGCTGCCGGGGCTGCTAACCCTAGGTCAGTCTGCTCAGATTCAGCTCTGTACCGTGTGTCACCCTGAAAAGGGTGAGTGCCTGACCCCCTATCACCTGAGTGAAATGGCTGACCATCTGGAAGCGACTCTACACCGGCCAGTCACCACCCATGTGTTGACCCATCCATCCGTGGCAGAGGCTGTGGTAGACCTGGCCCAGCAGTGCCATAGCGACGCCATTTTGTTGGGGGCCTCCCGGGAAAATCTGCTCAGCCAAGTGTTGAAGGGCAACGTTCCCCTAGAAATTGCCCTGCAGACTGACCTCACCATCATCTTGTTGCGCCAAGAGTCTGCCGAGACCAACTAATCAAAGCTGCCGGTCATGTACACTGTTGGCAGCGGAGATTACCATCATCCCAGAGCTGGAGCCTATCCTCACCCTAGAACCGGCTACCTATCGCACCCTGTTTACCTGTCCTGTGCCCATCATCGCAGTACCTTCTTGGCCTCGCTGCCCTGGTTCTTGCAAGACATTGCCACCTGTGGCCTTGGCATCATCCTTCAGGCCATTCGACTGCCAGAGCCGCGCATCGAACAAAAACTGCTGCACGAGCTTGCCGTTGCTCTCTATGCCGAAGATTTACTGTCCCTAGGCAAAGCCAGAGAACTGGCGCAGAGGACAAGTACGAGTTTGGCCAGCTTCTTGCCCAGCGGGACATCCTGGGGCATTACGGGAACGATGAACTAGAAGACCACCTGGCCTACGCTCGTCGCCAGTAATACCTCCCCCATTCTGAAATAATCGGGATGGCGGGATTCGAACCCACGGCCCCTTCGTCCCGAACGAAGTTCAGAAAGTCTTCTAATCCCCTCTGCCTCTCGATTATAGCGGTTCTCAATAAACCGTCCTACCAATTTCCT
>SLIY01000463.1 GCA_007135385.1 Leptolyngbyaceae cyanobacterium CSSed165cm_216 | reverse complement strand
CTTTCGGCTACTTTGATTTATTTGGTAGACCAACTGTTTGGCTGGGTTTCAAGACAGGTATTTTAATGGCTTTGACCTCAGACGACTTCAACTATGACGATATTGATGCTCTAGATGAAACGAAAAGTCTAGAGGACAATCTCGATGATGACTTGTCGGAGGCTGAAGCGGCAGGTTCTGACGAGCAATCGTCCAAATACTATCAGCGCAAAGCCCGCTGGTATGCAGTTCAGGTAGCATCGGGATGTGAAAAGCGCGTCAAGCTTAACCTAGAGCAGCGGATTGGTACCCTTGATGTGGTCAACCGCATCTTTCAGGTAGAAATTCCCCAAACCCCAGCGGTTAAGTTGCGGAAAGATGGTTCTCGCCAAAACATCGATGAGAAAGTCTTTCCTGGCTATGTTTTGGTGCGCATGTATATGGATGATGAAGCCTGGTCTGTGGTCAAGAACACACCCCATGTGATCAATTTTGTGGGAGCTGAGCAGCGTCGAGCCTATGGACGAGGTCGGGGGCACGTTAAACCCATGCCCCTTAGCCCAGGAGAGGTTAAACGCATCTTCAAGCGAGCAGAAGAGCAGCAACCCGTGGTCAAAGTGGATATGGCTCCTGGGGATAAAATCACGGTTCTTTCTGGTCCCTTTAAAGACTTTGAAGGGGAGGTGGTGGAAGTCAGCCCAGAGCGTAGCAAGCTCAAGGCACTACTATCCATCTTTGGGCGTGACACTCCAGTTGAGCTGGAATTTAATCAAGTGGAAAAAGAGAGTTAATCAATGGCCAAGAAAGTTGTTGCGTTAATTAAACTGGCAATCCCTGCCGGTAAGGCGAATCCGGCTCCCCCCATTGGCCCAGCGTTGGGTCAGCATGGGGTGAATATCATGGCGTTCTGCAAGGAATATAACGCTCGCACCCAAGATAAGGTTGGCCTTGTGGTGCCTGTGGAAATCTCTGTATTTGAGGATCGTAGCTTTACCTTTATCCTCAAGACCCCCCCAGCCTCCGTATTGATTAAAAAAGCGGCTGGCATTGAAAAGGGTTCTGGGGAACCCCGAACCAAGAAAGTGGGCACCATTACCCGGGCTCAGCTCAAAGAAATTGCTGAAACCAAGATGCCTGACCTTAACGCCAACGACATTGAAGCCGCCATGAACATTGTCGAAGGTACGGCTCGTAACATGGGTGTTAGTGTAGCTAACTAACCCACTATTCCACGGCTGAGCTAAGATTAACTACTGTTCATTTATGGGGAAGAGGCGTTAGCTTCGCTAGCACCCCAAGGAGACATCATGACCAAGACCATATCGAAGCGCCTACGGGATGCCCAAGCTAAGGTAGAAGACCGGCCTTATGAGCCCCTTGATGCGCTGCAGTTGTTGAAAGATACCGCAACGGCTAAGTTTACAGAGTCGGCAGAAGCTCACATTCGCTTGGGGATTGACCCCAAATACACCGACCAGCAGTTGCGGACGACCGTGATTTTACCTAAGGGTACGGGTCAAACTGTTCGTGTCGCGGTTATTGCTAAGGGTGAGAAGGTGGCTGAGGCAAATGCCGCCGGAGCCGATTTAGTGGGCTCGGAAGAATTGATCGCTGAAATTCAAAAAGGCATGATGGACTTTGATGTCTTGATTGCTACCCCCGATATGATGCCCCAAGTGGCTAAACTGGGTCGTCAGCTAGGACCCCGGGGTTTGATGCCTTCCCCTAAAGGTGGAACGGTCACCTTTGATTTGCCCCAGGCGATTGACGAGTTTAAGGCCGGTAAATTAGAGTTTAGGGCCGACAAAACGGGTATTGTTCATGTTATGTTTGGCAAGGTTGACTTTTCTGCCGAAGACTTGTTGGTCAACCTCAAGGCGTTACAAGACTGTATCGATCGCAACCGTCCCTCTGGGGCTAAGGGTCGTTACTGGCGCTCTGTGACAGTGTCGTCCACCATGGGTCCTGGCATTCCTGTGGATGTTAGCGCTCTTCGGGATCTTAAACTGGATACCGTGGCGGCTTAAGTGTCGTTGATTAGCAGGTTGTGGCTAGCCTCATAGGGCTGTCTACCAGGAGATTTATCTATCGCTTAACCTCTCAACAACTTCATAGGTCAGACCATAGACAGCCGGTATCTGCTTATTGCGGTGTAAATCCAGCCGAGGTTGACAGAGTCTACAGGTGCTTTGGTTGCTTAAACCAGCTCATTGTAGTGAGTCTACCCCGGCCATGGCGTCGGGGTTTTGTCATAGAAACTTGAGGTCTGAGTTGCAGCGTTGATAGATGTCAAAGTTTGTTCCCTATCCCCGCTAAAAAGGAGGTGAGATTGATATGGGGAGAACCCTAGCCAATAAAAAGGAACTGGTGACAGAAATTCAGGAACTCCTGAGTGATGTGCAGTTGGCTTTGGTCATTGACTATAAAGGTCTTAGCGTTGCCGAAATTACGGATTTGCGTAATCGACTGCGGTCAAAAGGGGCTGTTTGTAAGATTGCCAAAAATACGCTAGTGCGAATTGCCGTAGATGGCGATGAAAACTGGCAACCGATAACCGAGTTCCTCAGAGATTCATCAGCATTTCTGCTGATTAAAGATGATTTGGGGGGGGCGATTAAAGAGTACCAAGCTTTCCAGAAAGACACCAAAAAAACCGTCTTGCGGGGCGGGGTGATGGAAGGTCAGGCCCTGAGCGAAGATCAGATTAAGGCCATTACTGAGCTGCCCACCAAAGAAGAGCTCATGGCTCGTTTGGCTGGTGCCATTAACGCTATGCCAACTCGTCTGGCTGTGGGCATCAAAGCTGTGCCTACCCAGTTGGCCGTGGGAGTCAAGGAGGTTCCGGCTTCTCTGGCTCGTGCTCTACAAGCTGTATCCCAACAGGATCAGGATGCGGCTTAGTGCCGTTAAATTGTTTCGATGTGTTTGTGTTTTGTCGTCTTAATCCAGGAGTTAATAGCAAGCTATGTCTGCTAAAACTGATGAAATTCTTGAACAGCTTAAGTCTTTGTCTTTGTTAGAAGCCTCTGAGCTGGTTACGCAAATTGAGGAAGCCTTTGGAGTTGATGCCTCTGCTTCTGCGGGTGGTGGCATGATGATGATGGCCCCTGGCATGATGGCTGGTGGTGCTGCGGCTGCGGCTGAGCCTGAAGAAGAGAAGACTGAATTTGACGTGGTACTGGAAGAAGTACCCGCTGATAAGAAGATCGCTGTGCTGAAGGTCGTGCGTAGCCTCACTGGCCTTGGTTTGAAAGAAGCCAAGGAAATTGTGGAAGCGGCGCCTAAGGCGATCAAAGAAGGCGTGTCTAAGGATGATGCTGAAGATACCAAGAAGCAACTGGAAGAAGCTGGCGGTAAGGTGTCTGTTAAGTAATTCCAACGCTTTTTCTTAGGTCATTGGTTTTCTGAGTCACGAATGGCCGGAGTCTGAATCATAGCCCTCTACAATGCTGTGGAGGGCTTTTTTGTGGTAAGTCTGGAAAGATGGGACATCTGGTTAGGAAGTAATCGCTAAGATGGAGAAGCAGCTAGGGCGCTCGTTCAATCAGTGCCCCTAGTTGCAATGTCATTTACCTGGTTTGAACCATGGCCCAGCACCTAAAGCGATGGGAGTCGCCCCGACGCAGTGGCCGCAACCACAAGGGACGCGGGGGCACAGCCCGTCAACGCCAACTTTCAAAGCGGCAGCAGACCTTGCGACGCCGACTTAGGTCAACCCCTAACGTCGATCAGCATAATCACTTCCCTGAGGAGAGCCCTGGCTCTCCTTTTGTGTTCTTAGGGCGGGATTAGCTAGACTGGGTTCGGCTGGCAGCACTTTGACCACCTTTGGTGAGGGTGTCAGGTGCCAGGTATCAGGAACAGTTGGCCGACGCATACCACAGCCTACTAGGATGTTGGATTGGTAAGCACCCCTATGGCTTATAGCGAATTCACTCTAGCCCATGTAATTGATCTATGGGGCTGTGATGACTGGCACAAACTGGAAGTCCCGGACTCTGGGTGGGTCTGTGGTGCAGGTTGACCGGGTAGAGTACTACATCAACCAGATTGATCAGATTCTGGGAATTTTAATGGAACCGCTGCGCCCGTCTGTGGCTTTAACGGCTGGCTAGCCGATTAGCAACTCCTCTTCAGGATATTGAACAGCGGTTGGTTTTGGATCGCCTACCAGGGCGGCCATGAACAGCAGGACGCCCACCCGTCCCAGGTACATGGTGACGATGATGACGTATTTGCCGAAGTCGGATAACTCGGCAGTAATCCCTGTGGAAAGCCCCACTGTGGCAAAGGCGGATACTGACTCAAACAAAATGCGAATGAAACTGAGATTGGGATTAGAAATGGCTAGCAAGGCGGTAGTGGTGACGACCACTAGGCCAGATCCTACGACCACGGCGATCGCTTTTAGAACTCGACTGGTGGAAATTTGCCGTCGGTAGGTAATGACGGCCTCTTGGCCTTGGAGGACCATGCGGGTACAGGCCAACAAAATGCGTAAGGTGGTGGTTTTAATGCCGCCGCCTGTGCTGCCAGGGCTGGCCCCAATGAACATCAGGGCAATCATAATGAACAACGACGCATTGCCCATGGCCCCAATGTCGATGCTGTTAAAGCCAGCGGTGCGAGCAATCACGGATTGAAACCAGGCCATCAACAACTTAGTCTGGGGGGAAAAGGGGCCTAGGGTATCGGGGTTATTGAATTCGGTGAGAAAAAAAGCGCCTGTCCCTAGGATGAGCAAAATAGCCGTGGTACTAGTGACAATTTTGAAGTTGAGGGAAAACATGGTGCGGGTGCGGCGTCCTTCGGTGCGATCGCGCAGCCACATCACCAACTCCATAATCACCTGATAACCGATGCCACCAATAATCACCAGGGCGGTGACCACTCCATTCACCCAAGGGTTGAGGGCGTATTTCACCATGCTGTCTGCGAACAGGCTAAATCCAGCATTGTTAAAAGCGCTAATGCTGTGAAAAATCGACAGCCAGAGGCTCAACCCTGGACCATAATCCTGATGAAATGCTGGGTAAAAACAAAAAATGCCAGTCAGCTCAAATACCAGGGTCATTGCAATAATCGACAGAATCAGCGATCGCCCCCCGGACAGCCCAGAATTATCCATAGACTGCTGAATGGCAATGCGTTCTCTTAGCCCCAGCCGCCGCCCGAGCAGCAGCACCAGGAAGGTGTTCGCCGTCATGTAGCCCAGCCCCCCCACCTGAATCAGAGCTAAAATAATCCCCTGGCCCAGGGGCGAAAAATAGCTACCGGTATCGACTACGATTAACCCGGTCACACAGACCGCTGAGGTGGCGGTAAACAGGGCCACCAAGGGGCTATTCCAGTTACCGCTGGCGGTGGCTATTGGCAAGAGCAATAGCACGGTTCCCACCCCAATTAGGACCAAAAAGCCAGAGCATATGGTGCGAGAAACCGTCATTTGCATAGGATGTATGAGTCAGCATAGCTAAACTGTGCGATCGCGCAGAGCAACCCTATATTTCCATGAGTTGCCCCTCTCGACTACCATGCAGAAGAATTTTCCCAAAACCGGGAAGAACGGGCGCTCACTTTACTCACCTACTGTTTGACGAAATCAACCATGGCTAACCCCCTGTACGACCAAATTCGCACCTTTTATGACGATGCTTCTGGGCTGTGGGAGCAAGTTTGGGGAGAGCACATGCACCATGGCTACTATGGCCCTGATGGCGGTCAGCGCAAAGATCGGCGTCAAGCTCAGATTGACTTGATTGACGAATGCCTGACCTGGGGCCACGTGACCCAGGCCCAGAGAATTCTGGACTGTGGCTGTGGCATCGGTGGCAGCGCCCTGGTACTGGCTCAGCGGTTTAATGCCCAGGTTACGGGGATCACCCTGAGTCCGAAGCAGGCCCAGCGGGCTACAGAACGGTCAGTAGCGGCCAACCTGGCTGGCGACACGCCCCCCTGCGCCCAGTTCCAGGTGGCCAATGCCCTGCAAACCCCCTTTGCCGACCAAACCTTTGACTTGGTCTGGTCGATGGAAAGTGGGGAGCACATGCCCGACAAAGTGGCTTTTTTGCAAGAGTGCTACCGGGTACTCAAGCCCGGAGGCAAGCTGTTGATGGCCACCTGGTGCCACCGCCCTACGGACTCCCTGGGAGGCCCCCTAACGACGGCAGAACACCAGCAACTGGACTGGATCTATCGGGTCTATGGGCTGCCCTATGTGATTGCGTTGCCCGAGTATGAGGCGATCGCCCATACCTGCGGTTTCCAACAGGTGACTGCTGCCGACTGGTCCCCGGCGGTGGCTCCCTTCTGGGATCAGGTGATTGCCTCAGTGTTTACTGTGGAGGCGCTGCTGGGGCTGATTAAAGCTGGCCCAGGCACAATCCAGGGAGCCCTGGCCTTGGTACCGATGCGCCAGGGGTTACAGAGTGGTTTAATTCGTTATGGACTGTTGCAAGGGGTGCGTTAGCCCAATGACCGTTCAGGCACAGTCGTTAACTTACGCCAGACTGTACGACTAACCCCAAGCCGATCGTTAAGCCCTGGTGATCGGCTTGGGGTTGTCGAGGGAGTTATTTGACAGTCAGGTGACCCTACTGGGGCCGATTAGCTGGGCAATCCACCATCCGCGCCGCCGTGGCTGCGGTATAGTCCCGCAGGGCCATGGTATTGGGGGCAAAGTTGGTGCCTGTTTCATTCAGCGGTGTGGCCACCCCACAGTACCCCGCCATTTGCCGAATGGTCGCTGCCCCCCAGTGACCGCTGATATCTGTAAAGTTAGGCGGGTTGCTGACGTTGGTCGGTAAGGTGGTGGGCAGATCTTCAAACCCAGGCACCTGGGTGCCAGTGGGATCAAACATAGCTACATTGGCACGAATCAAGGACAGGCGGTTCATCATCG
>SLIY01000177.1 GCA_007135385.1 Leptolyngbyaceae cyanobacterium CSSed165cm_216 | reverse complement strand
TATTCACCACCTCATTGGTCAGCCAGGGCCACTGCCCCTGCACCGTTGCCCCAATCACACTTTCGGCACTGGTGGCGATCAACGCTGCCACCAGACAGATGGGAATGCCCCAGACGGCGATTAGGCCAACGCCCCACCCCGCGATCGCGATCACCACCGACCCCAACACCCCGGCCAGGGTACCTTCCAAACTGACGGCCCCCTCGGTGCCCGCCGGTACCGGCTTTAGGGTGGTCATTAAAAAGGTGCGGCGACCATAGGCTTTGCCCACCTCACTGGCCGTGGTGTCAGACAGTTTGGTGCTGAGGCTAGCCACATATCCCAACCCTAAGGCCATGATCCAAAGGGCTTGACCGGGACCGCCCCAGGTGTTTAGCCCCCCAACGGCCAGGGCGCATAAGGCCCCCGCCAGGGCAGAACCCCAGACATTTTCAGGCCCCCGCATACCCGATCGACCTTCAGCAATGCCAGCCGCTTGTTTACGCGCCATACCCACCTTAGTCACCGCCGAGCCGACCAAAAAGTAAATCATCATCAGGGCATAACCGGGCCAGCCTAAACACCCCCAAAGTAAGACCCCCAAACCCCAGGCATGCCAATAACCCGCTGGGGTCAGTAGCTTTTTGGGGGCCAGCCAGGCCAGCCCCAGCAACCCAGTATTAATCACCACCCCCTCTATCCAGGGCAGCCAGACTGAATCTAACGGCAGCATCACAGCATCCTCAGGCTTTTTTGCAAGGTATCACGGTCTTTCAGGTCAGGGGTGGGGTAAATATCTTTTGTAGCCGCAGACAGTTTCCCTGGCCGGGGCAAGGGGCATAGGTCAGCTGGTCTGCTACCAGGTACATAATTTTTAACCCCCGACCACCCTCCGCCTCACGGTTGTCAGTCGTTAGCTTACTCTTGAGCACTGTCATCAGGTCAAACCCTGGTCCTTGATCCCAAATACACATACTTACGGTGTCATCCTGAATATCAACGGTTACCCGCACCGGAGTAGCGGCAGGTAAATCGGCATGGGCATGACGCACCGCATTGGTTACCCCCTCGATTAAGGCCAGCTGGCACTGCATCCAGGTTTTGTGAGGGATCGGGGCTGACCGAAATTGATCAAACCAAGCCAGTACCGACTTCAAAGCTGTGGGGTCCGTCGGAATCGAAATTTCGCTGGTTTGGTGATAGGTCAAATCTATGATCACAAGACTTGTCTTATTTGCATAATAGGCCTAACGTCCGCTGTCAGAACAGCTATTCTTGTGGCAACTCTATCGATGAAGCCTTATCACACCATTCCTATTTTTGACTGTGGTGAACCACTGGTGCCGATTCCCCTAGAACACTTTGCTGTGGTTCGGCCCCATCCCTACCAGCAGTTGGGCGCCCCCTACGGCGATAAATCCCCCTATTTTTTGCGGCAGGGGGTAGTGGCCGCACTACTGCAAGCTCAGCAGTATCTACAGGCCCACCACCCCGGTTGGCGACTGCAAATTTTCGATGCCTTCCGCCCAATCGTGGTACAGCGATTTATGGTCGAGCATACCCTGGCAGATCTGGCGCGATCGCACCACCTAGATCCCACCGCCCTTACCGCCCCTCAGCAGGAGTTCTTGATGGCAGAAGTGTTGCAATTTTGGGCCTGGCCCAGCGACGACCCTACCACTCCACCGCCCCACAGTACTGGGGCTGCCATCGATCTCACCCTGGTGGATGGCGACGGTAAACCGGTAGCCATGGGATCAGCGATCGATGACGTCTCACCCCGGTCATTCCCCGACCATTTTCAAGCTTACGGCGAAGGGGTAGAACAGACCTATCATCGACATCGCCAGCACCTGCATCGGGCCATGGCCGCCGCTGGATTTTGCCGTCACCCCAAAGAGTGGTGGCACTTTTCTCTGGGGGACCAGCTATGGGCCTGGGTGCAGCGCCAAGCAACTGGGCAGTCTACTGTGGCCCGCTATGGCGGGGCCTTAATCGAGACGGGACATTGATAGATGGCAACACAGCACCAAAAGCGGTTCAATCCGCCTCTGATGGCTAAAATTGAGCCACTAAGGAGAACAGGATTATGGAACAACTGGTCTGGCTAGGGCTTTCAGCGGGCACGACGCTGCTATCGTCTCTGCTTTTCACCGGGCTGGGGGCTAGGGTGGCTTGGGGCCAACCCACCGCTGCCGTACAAACCAATCTGCAACTGGCGGTTTGCCTCAGTGATTGGGGTGGGGCCTTGCACCAGATCGACCGGCTCTTAGCGTCCCCAGACATGCCCCCCAAAGATCGGGCTAACCTGGTGGTGCTGAGCCGGCAATTTCAACGCTACCGCCTCGATCGGGTGGTCCATCCCCCAACCCAAGCGTGCGACCCCCTACTCACGGGCTTTGGCCTCTCTGGGTTTACCCCCCTACAACCCCTCAACCTAGAAGCCGCCCTGTATGCAAGCGTTGGCCAGGGCCAGCCTAATGTCACCTCTGACCAACACACCCGGCGTCAGCAGGCAGTCTATGCCGCTGGCTTGCACCAAATCCATGCCACACCCATTCCGGCCCTCTCCCCAGCCCAGCGCCTTAATACCAGCAATGGCAGCGGGGTAACGGCGGGGGCCGTCAGCCGGGGGGTGAATGTCTATGCCTTTTTGGCCCAGGCCGGAGATGTGGTTACCCTGAATGTGAATGTCACCCGCATATTGCCAGGGCTGTTATATCACGACGATGATTCCCAGTTGTTTTTGTTCGATAGCGAAGGCAACCTGCTGGCCGACAACGACGACTTTACCCGGTTGCAATCGCAGTTGAGTGATATTTCTCTGCCCAGCACTGGGGTGTACTACGCCGCTATTACCACCTACAACAATAACCCCCTACTCAATGGCGATCGCCAGATTAGCGGCTGGCAAGGGTTAGGGGGCAGTTCCATTGAGTACACCCTCACCGTGACTGGACTCACCCCCGCTGACCAGGTGGGGCGTCTAGAGTAAGTTGGCTTAACTCGCCGACATACTAAATAACTCCTTGAGCTGCTGATGTCGCCGACTAGATCGGCTAAGTCCCATGCCTGTCAGAACCACCCTGGGGCACATGCAGTACACTAATAGCCAGCTATTTACTGGGGCTGGCATGTTCGACTGGTTCATCGGCCCATATCCCCCAGTAGCGAGTATCCTGAAGCATCATCAGCTTGCTTGTGTCACTACAGGGTTTGAACTATGGAGTATTGGGAGTTTCTGCTGCAAAAAGAGGGTGATCAAAGCTGGCTCCCCTTAGACGTTTCGCAGGTAGAAATTTTAGAGGGACGCTATCGCGTGATGGCTCATAGCAGCCAGGCCCAAGCTCCCGTTCAGGTACAGATTAGCCAACGGCTCTTGGCTCAGGTGCCTCCCAAGCGACGGACCCTACGTCGCCAGGGCAAAACCAATGAAGATGGCCTGATGGTAGTGATGCCCTTTACCCGTCTGAGTGCTGGCATCTGGGACATTCAATGTTCCGCAGGCGATACCGAAAAGACACTGCCAGCCACGGCAGATGCCTCTGGGGATCAGGCCAGTGGAGCCTGGCGCTATGCCATTCAACTGCGGATTATCGCCCAAGGGACTGACGAAGACAGTGACTGGTTTGCCGATGAGGGCACTACCCCCAGGGGCTCCACCGTCCCAGAGTCTCCCCGGTCAGCCGCCTCAGCCCCGCCGCCGCCTAGCCCAGCCCCCGTCTGGCCTCAGATCGATCTGGCCCTGGTGACCGACACCCTGAACCAGGCGCGGCAGCATTTGGCCGTAGCCCCAGAGGCCCAGCAGGGTGGACTCTACAAAATTGAACTCAGCCAAACGGCCCTGGTGGGTGCAGAGGGGCAGCCCCTTGGCTTAACCGGTCAGGTGCAGGGGGTGGTGGCAGGGGAGTCCTGCTCTGATATGGCCCTGGTCGTGCGCCTGCTTGATCCTCAGACCGCTGAAGTCCTGACCTTAACGCCCTTTGCCCTGGGCCGTTCAGCCTTACCCACTGGGATCAACTTAACCGTTATCCTCCCTCCCCAGTTATCGACCCGGCTGCTGGTGGGCGAAGTGGGGCTGGTATCCCTGTCGGCTGGCACTGTGAATATACTGGCTTTGCAGGGGTTCACGGTGACGGTGGATCTCTCCTCCCTGTTTGATGCGATCGCTAATCGCGCCGAATCTGAAACCGACCTAGATGTGGTTTTCCCTAGCAGCCCAGGCCAAGCTAGGGATGAACAGCTGTCCCCCTCATCCCCCTCAACCGAGACCAAAGCTGAGTCCAGCGTCAACGCCAGCACCGATTGGACCCTAGTCGATCTGCCCCAATCTCCCCCCCGGGGAGTGCCCATCGTTACCCTGCCCCGCAGCAGTGCTAGCCTGCCGCCCAAAATCTACTACCCTTCTCCCCACGAAGCCAAAACGCACCGGCCCACCTTACCCCCCACGGGCAACGTTAAGCCCAGCCCAAAGGCCAAGCCCGATACCCCTGCCCCAGGAGCTATTGCTGCCGATAGTTCCTCACCGCCGCCGCCCAGCCCTAGGGATAGGGATCAGGAATTTCCTCCCAGCCACAGTCTCGTGCCATTGCCGTCCCCAGCCACCGGTGCGGCGACCCAGCCTACCTCTGGCCAGGCGTTAACGCTGCCACCTGTGGTTCAGCGCTCCACCCCAAGGCCAGACCCAGCCTCCGCCTCAAGCCGATCTACCCAGGGCGCACCGCCGCCCAAGGTGCCCTTGTTACCCTCCCACGAAGCTATGGGCTTCAAGGATCTGAAGCTACAAGAGCGGTTTTGGGGCAGACTCAATGATTTGGCCTTGAACATTCAACAAGATGCCCACCAAAAACGGGCTGCACAGGATGCGGCTGAGGCTCAAGGCCCAGACCCAACCACCGATGACGCTGAGGTACCAGAAGCTACCGCCCCTTTCGTTCCCTTTGCCGGGGAGGTGGTGATCTATGACGATGCCGATGAGACCCTGGGGGCCAGCCGAGGCAGCGAGCGGTTCACAGAAGCTGGCGATCGCCAGCGTCCCAAAGCCCCTAGCCCAGATGCTGAAGCGGATATTATTACCCCGCCGGTGCCAGATATTGACGTACCTGAGGGAGAACTTGTGGCTGGGGATGCGGTCATGCTGACCCTACGGGTTCCCTTCCATCCCAACCGGTTGTATATCAAAGTGTGGCTGATCGATCCCCAGACTCGGACACTGGTCGACGAACCCCGGCAGGTGATGAACCTTGCCCCCAATGGCCGGGGCCAACTAGAAGGTAACCTACGCCTGACGGTGCCCATGGGCTGCTTAGAAATTTGGTTTGAAGCAATTACGGTTGACCTGATGACCCAGCAGGAGAGTTACAAGACGACTGTCAGCCGTTCAGTTACGCCAGCGGGTTTAGAACCCCCTTCTCTAGAAGAATTTGAGTTGTAGTGTCGTCTCTTTTACTACAAGCTGTGTCAGTTTATTAAACTGTCTAGCTATCTGTACACATTTCCCAGGAATGGATGAATCCTTGAAATATCGAAATATTGGCTCTATAGGCTAGATAGTCCCGTACAATTATTTCGGTTTTCTAGCAGGGTGGGCAGGTTCACCTGCTTATCCTCAAGCCGTCTACCATTCAAGGTCGCCGGAAGCTATTGGTCATTGCCTATTACCCAGTGGTCGTTTCTATCACAGGTTGTCAACAGCCTGGCTCAAAACCAACTCAGCGCTGTCAAAGCCCTACATTGCTGATGACATGCGCCCATACCCGTTACTCTATTCAGGAAAGGGGACAATGAACCTAGTTGCGAATCTTAAAGCGGTCGCCCTCACCGCAGCCACCCTAGGCGTTTTGGGTGGTGTGGGTCCGGCTATGGCCGCCGTGCCGACGGCACCATCAGCTAATCGTCCAACCGAATCGACCCATCCTCTACTGGCCCAGCAGCAATTTGGCAGTACCCGAGTCGACGAAAGCGATCTATTAGTCGTGGCTGTACCTGGGACAGCCTCGATTCCCTATCGCCTCTTCATTGTTGAGCAAGTCGGGACAGGCCGTGACTGCTGGACCTTTGCCGACTCCGGGCCTCAACCGTCCCACGTCAATGCTCTCTGGAACACCTTTGACTTTTCAGGAGTCTGTCGCCTGCAGCGGGACTCCAACGGTTACGCCGTACGCTTGGCCGGACAAGACGTCGGATCGGGCGTCCGCTTTGAAGTGAACGAGCGGGGGGGGAACCTGATGTTGCAGGTGTCCCCATCGATTGTCTCTCGTCAGCGAATCACCATCGGTCGTAGCAATGGCATTAGCCCCACCGGCTTCACTCGCCTGCAGTTAGATCCAGGCTGGTTCCTAAGTAAACGTACCTTCGAGGGGCAAGTGGTCAGCTCTCACCTGGTGTATTTTGAGAACGATGCCACCCTGGCCCAGCTGTTAGATGGTGAGGTAGCCACCGATCCTCCTACCCGCCCTCAGCCTCAGCCCCAGCCCACGCTGGCTTTCCCAGATATTCGGGGTAATCGCTATGCCACTGAAATCAATCGGGCAGCAGAGCTAGGGGTGATTTCTGGATTCCCTGAAGACAATACCTTTAGACCGACTAGCTCCCTCACCCGAGAACAGGCTGTGTCGGTGGTGATTGAAACCGCAGCTCAAATTCTGCCCACCTCGTTAATTGCCGAACGGGACCAGCAAGTATTCAGCCCCCCCTTCCCGGATGTGGCGGTCAACCGCTGGAGTGCGGTTAAAATTCGTCAGGCCCAGCAGTTAGGCATTGTCAGAGGGGATGCTGGCACAGGACTGTTCCGCCCCACAGACAACGTGTCTCGGGCTGAGCTGATGGCGATGATGAACCGCCTGTCCTTGATTCGTGCCAATGTAGCTATGTTTGATCCCACTGGCACCCAGGTGCCTGGGTTTGAAGATCTGCCCACCACCTTACCGACCAACGTCAGCAACCCGCC
>SLIY01000205.1 GCA_007135385.1 Leptolyngbyaceae cyanobacterium CSSed165cm_216 | reverse complement strand
TTGGTAGTCTTTGAGTAACTCGTCGATTAGTTCAGGTCGAAAGGTCATTGGGCTTACCTTTGGTAGTTAGTTCATTAGATCCTGTTTTGACCTCTGACACAAACTAATTTACAGTCCCTTACCCAGCCCACCTCGGCCAGCCACAATGGCCACAGCCGCACCGCGCCATCGTCGCTACTACTGACGATAGTTTGTCCGTCCGGGCTGAAAGCTACTGAGTATACCGGGCCGTCATGGCCTACCAGGAGATGCCTAAAAGGTTCACCGCTGCGATCCCATAGCCGAACTGTGCCATCCCAATCTCCGCTAACAATTGTTTGCCCATTTGGGCTAAAAGCTACAGAGCTAACGCTATTCTGATGTCCTTGGAAAGGTTCCGCTATAGGCTGACCCTGGCGATCCCAGAGCCGCACCGTGCCATCTTCACCACCACTGACAATTGTCTGCCCATCCGGACTAAAGGCTACAGAGCTAACGCTGTTCTGATGTCCTTGGAAGGTTTCCGCAATAAGCTGGCCCTGGAGATCCCATAAGCGTACCGTGCCATCAGTACACCCACTGGCGATGATTTTTCCATCAGGGCTAATAGCTAAAGCAAAGACCCCGCCCTCATGGCCCCTAAATGTCTCGAATGCATTACCGATAGGCTGGCCTCGGCGATCCCACAACCGCACCGTAGTATCTTCTCCCCCACTGACAATGACTTCCCCGTCTGGGCTGAAGGCTACAGCAAAGACCCAACCTATATGTCCTGTGAAAGGCTCACCAATAGGCTGGCCTTTCAAATTCCATAGACGTACTGAGCCATCACCACTTGCGCTGGCTATGTTTTTCCCATCTGGGCTGAAGGAAACAGAATAAATTATCCCTCGATGGGTTGCGGAAGACTCACCCAAGAGCTTTCCATGAGGATCCCATAAACGCACCGTGCTATCCTCCCCCCCGCTGGCGATGGTGTTTCCATCAGGACTGAAGGCCACAGTAGAGACCCCGCCCTGATGCGCTATGAATGGCTCCCCAATGGGTTTGCCATCCAGACTCCACAGCCGCACCACGTTATCCATACTGCCACTGGTGATAATAGTTTCCCCATCTGGGCTAAAGGCCACAGTAGAGACCCCGCCCTCATGCACTATGAATGGCTCCCCAGTGGGTTGGCCCTCACGATTCCACAGCCACACTTTGCCATCTCCACCCCCGCTAGCTAATGTTTTACCATCCGGACTAAAGGCTACAGAGGACACCCAACCCCCATGGCCAGTTAGAGGCTGGCTCAGTGGCTGCCCTTGGGGATTCCAAAGCCCCACCGTATTGTCACTACCGCCACCAGCGATGACTTCCCCATCTGGGCTAAAGGCCACAACCAAGACTCCGCCCTCATAACCCATAGGTGATTCACCGATGGGTTGACCCTTGCGATTCCAGAGCCGAACTGTGCCACCTGATCCACCACCACTGACGATGACTTCCCCATCGGGACTAAAGGCCACAGAGTTTACCCCACCCTCATGAGCGATGAATGGCTCAATGATGGGCTCCCCTTCGCGATTCCAAAACTGTAATGTGCCATCGTCACCCCCACTAATGATGGTTTCTCCATCGGGACTAAAAGCCATCGACCAAACTTCACCCTGGCCATGAGAAATCTTACCTAGGGGTTGTCCTTGTCGATTCCATAGCCGTACTACGCCATCTAACCCACCACTCGCAAGGATCTCTCCGTCTGGGCTGAAGACTACCGAGCTAACACCGTACTTATGGCCTGTCATAACCCAGTTCAGTCGGGCATGACGGTTTGCTAAATCTAGAATGGCAGGAGAGACTAGCCCCTCTCCCCATAGACGAGGCAGTTTAACCAATGGATTCTCCCCCAGGCTAATCGCTGCCAAGCCATTCACCATACTCACTAAAGGATCACGCTCGGCCAAGGATCGAGCAGTGGCTTCGTAAACTTGCATCTGCCGCCGCTCAGATCGCCACACTTGGTACCCGGAAAACCCTGTTAGGGCGGTGGTTAAGACCAAACCTGCTGCCAAGCCAGCAATGCCTAGTCGTTTCAAGCGTCGCTCTCGTTGTTCGGCCTGGTCAGAGGCGTAAAAGAAGTCTAAGCAGCGTTGGGTGAGATCCGTTGGGCTAGCTTTAACAAAAGTACGAAGGAGATCCAGATCCGGCAATCGCCACAATAGACCGTCGGGTCTTCCCTGATCATGCCAATACTGGGCAGCGCTCTCCAGCCGTCGTTGAAAGCGAATGTCGTCGCGACTTCTGTCGAGCCATTCATTCAGTTGTTGCCAGTGGCCAAACAGTGCTTCGTGGGTCACTTCCGCCACGTCTTGATTGCCCTGACTGGCCAGGGTCACTAGCCGCGCCCCTGGTGAAGAAAACTGAGCCAGAACTTGTCTTACGGTTTCTGGGCTATCCTGGCTGGCGATTAGGCTTTCCACTGGGGCACGGCGGCGGGTGTCGCGGGTGCCCTCCCCCAGTTGCACCAGGCCGATAAAAATGCGGCGGGCCGTCTCCTGCTCGGCGGGGCTGAGGTGCTCGTAGATATCCTGGGCCTTCCCCGCCAGGGCACCGCCCACACCCCCCATCTGGCGATAGGTTTCTGCTGGGGCCACCCCCTGGCCCAACCCCTCCCAAATCCGGCTGAGGGCAAACTGCAACAGCGGCAACGCCCCCTCCCGGCCCTCGGTATCCGTCACCAACAGATCAATGGTGGCCTCATCCAGAGGGTGCCCCGCCCGTTTGGCCGGTTCGGCAATGGCGCGGCGCAGTTCCTCCGTGGTCATGGCGGGCACAATCACGCTTTGATCCGAGCCAATGATTTGGTTCAGCCCTGAATGACGCTGGGTTTCGCCTAAAAAGTCGCTGCGGAGGGTGATCACCACCGACACCTGGGCACTGGGGTCTTGGGCAGCGGTGAGCAGGTTGTCGATAAAGGCCTGTCGTTCTTCGGTGTCTTTACAGAGGGAATAGACCTCCTCAAACTGATCCACCAGAGCACCACCAGGGGGGCATCGTGGATCTGGGGAATCAGGCTGGCAATGCGGCGCAGGCCATCATAAGCCCCCTCTTTGCTGACCAGTCCCAGTTCGGTGGCAAATTCCCGCGTTTTGGTCACGGGCATGGGGTCTTGGGTAGCGGCTTTAGCCAGCACCCCCGCCAGCGCTTCGAGGGGATGGCTACCGGGCACCAGCACCGCCACCCGCATCTGGGCCTTCCCCAACAGAGGCCGCTGGGCCAAGGCCGGAATCAACCCCGCCCTGGCCAGAGAAGATTTGCCACAGCCCGATGGCCCCAAGATCGGCAACAGGCGGGGCACCGCCGACTGTTCCACCAGCCGCTGGAACCGTTCCCAGAGCCGTTCCACCTGGGTTTCGCGGCCAAAGTAGCGATCGCCGTCCTGTTCTGTAAATGCCGCCAGCCCTTTGTAGGGGTTGGGGCCAAGCTTTACCGGGGTTTCGGCAGCAGCGGTTTCCTGTCGCTGTTGGGTGGTCTGGTGAATCACATAGATGGTGTTGCCATCGCCGGAGACGATCGCACTCCCCACCGCACTTTCTTGAATATGAATGCTGCGATCGCCCATTACGCCCAAGCCTTGCCCTTACAGCGCCAACCCTACCAGGGGCAACAGCTTGTGGCCATGCTGCCCTAGCCACCCCGCCGTCGCCTCCACATGGGGCCGCCAGCGAAGACCCCCTGGAGGCCAGCCCCCGCCCCGACCAGCGCAGCGACCCTAGTCAATCACTGGTGCAGGGCGACTGGATCCGGGCCGTGGGCGAAATCTTTAAGACCGAAGAGCCGCCTCGGTGGGTGCTGCTGCTGGGGGGCAGCCGAATTTTGCTGATTGATCGCAAAACCTTTGCCACCGGGCGCTGGCTGGCCTTTGACCTCGACGACGCCTTTGGCCGCAGCGAAACCACCACCTTCGAGCAGATCGCCACCTTTCTCTCGCGAGAAACCCTGGCCCCGGAGAGCGAATCTGCCGACTTGATCCACGACAAGCTGGAGGAGCAGAGCCACAAGCTGGCCCACGGGGTGACGGAAAACCTACAAGCGGCAGTGCGCGAGGCCATTGAGCTGCTGGCCAATGAGTGGGTGCGCGATCGCATCACCACTGTCAACCCCGGTGAGCTGGCCCTTGACGACCAGGATCTGAATGGCCCCCAGCAGGTCACCCCTCTGCTGGCCCAGGCCCAGAGGGTGCCCATCCCTTGAATGAGAGCAACTCTTAACCGAAAGATAAACTTTGGTATCAAAGGTAGAGATCCCCTGATATTAGAGTTAACCTAATAATTAAGAGGTGAAGGAAACTTCCCTCGATTTCAAATAGTTCAGTCCCCGTTAAATAGGAGGTTGTTATCTCGTTAACGTCTGAATCTATTTCGTCAAAGTCAGCGGCACTCTACTTAGCTGTTGATATTTCCTCCCCTAAAGCCTAGAGAGCACTGCGATAGATACCTAGAGACGAGAAAGCCCTAAACGCCGGTATCAAAGCATCTCTGAATAGCATTACCCCCTTGAGGAAGTCCCTCAGTTCAGCATTGGTTTGTCGTAAGCGGATTATTTCACTGCAAGATTCCGTTTGAACTCTACACAAAAACTCCCTGGGATCTGCCGTCAGAACTCCAGGGAGTTTTTGTGTTTTAAGCTCTGCCCAAGGCGTGACATGAATGACGGGTAGCTATGCCGCGCCAGCGAGCTACCCTAGCCAAGCCCGCTTCCCGCAGCCGACAATACCTGCCACCAGCCCCAGGTCAGGCCAATGCCAGAAGTCAGCAGACCCTCGCCACCACAGCATTAACGCCATCACCAAACCATTTCCCAAGCCACTGGTGAGCCAGGCCACCTCTAACCTCCCTCTCCCTGGAGGATGATCTAATCACGAATCCTAGTTGTTACCCCCGCATCAAACCCTGCACCGCTTTTGATCTGGACGATATCCAGCCCAGTGGAGTATCGAGATGCTGTAGTCAGGCTGTCTAGAATTTTATTGTCAGCGTTTGAAGCCGAAGGGCGCATACCACACAAGTGAGTTAAGGGCTACTAGTAGTGCTTTTGATTACTGGACGTGAACCGTCCGTCTCTAACATTACAAACCTTGAGGTGTTTGGTTTTACGCCCAGTGACTCGTTTTCGCCACATTCGAAAGCTAGAGGGTTTCATCTGGCGACGCATGATTGCAATAACCTGTTGCTCAGTCAATCCAAACTGGGTGGTTATCGCTTCAAAGGGAGTTCGATCTTCCCACGCCATCTCAATCACTCGGTCGATAATCTCTAAGTCAAGTTCTGGTTGTTCCATGTTCTGGAAGTAACGCTCTACAGGTTCAAATCTATCCACCTATTGGGGGCAGTTACATAACTGATCCCTACACTCAGACTGTATTTCCCGCCGATCAACTTACAACTCAAGGCCGATGCGGTAACCGTCCCAGAGATTTAACGCAGATTCCGCGTTTCGGCGATGTCGACCCGAACTCTTCAAATACGCTCTAAAGCGGGTAGTACGTCATGGATAATCCATGACGTACTACCCACCCTCGATTTACATCAAGCCGATCTGGGATAGTATGCCTTGACCAGTCAGCAACTCAGTAGCGACACCAATCACAAAACCGAGCATTGCCAAGCGGCCATTCCAGGTCTCCGCAAACCGAGTAAATCCAAGCTTGCTCTCTTGATTCTCCATGACTTTAAATTCCTACTATGTGTGAGTGTGAATGTTACAGATTGTTGCAATCTATTTCTGGATTATAAGAAATATTTCGAGGATGAAGTTGTGCAGTTGATGGGTTGAGGCAGGCCCGGCTGTTTCCCATCAGACCTCACCGATCTACTATTAACAGCTAGTTCAGGCTAATTTAGCTTATTCAAATAAAACGAGCGATGGATAATCTATAGCTGTGGAATTAGGTCACTCTCCTCCCATTTCCTGGCGTTTACGCTGTAATGTGTGATTCTGCCGCTTTGGAAACTCCCCCTAAATGGATCCAGAAAGTAAAAAATATAAATACAACTTTTAACAGTGATAAGTATAAGTTATATCAGCTTGATACAAAGTTTTGTTGCGTTAGAGTGTGAGAGCAGGTCGAAGATTAATCCAGTGTGTGGAGTTTTTGGGTTCGATGTCGAGCACTCTGCGGTCTGCCAACTAGTGTGAGAGCAGTTTAAGTATTCTTCACCACTGCTTTCCATTTGTTGTTGACAAGTCAGTTCGTTCATTAGTGGCTTCTTGTCATAAAAGTAGGGCTCGACCTTCCTTCGTTCGTTAGAGTTACGCAGGCTAAATCTGGAGTTTGTTCATCTTCAACTCGCTTCAGTTTGATGCCCGCATTGTTGACCTTCAAACCCTTAATATGTCTATCGCAACCATTGCATCTCTTCCTACAGAGTTATCTGTAGGGTCTTTTGACATTGTCTACAACGCGTTTTCCTTTTGTATTGCGGCCATGGCAGCTGCAGCTCTATTCTTTTTCAGCGTTAGATCTAACGTTGGCGAGAAGTACCGACCAGCTTTACTCGTCTCAGCCTTGGTCGTTAGCATTGCCGCTTATCACTACTTCCGCATTTTCAATGCCTGGGAGAGTGCCTACATGTTCCAGGATGGTGTTTACACAGCTACTGGATTGCCTTTTAACGATGCCTATCGGTACGCGGACTGGCTGCTGACGGTACCTTTGCTATTAATTGAGGCCGTAGCTGTCCTGGCGCTCGCTCCTCAAGTCTCTCGCCCGATGGTCATTAAGCTCGCGGCTGCCGCTATCGTCATGATCGTGACTGGTTATCCGGGTGAAATTTCGACGAGTCTGAGCACTCGTTTAATTTGGGGAACCGTCAGCACCATTCCTTTTGTCTACATTCTTTACGTTCTATGGATTGAGTTGGGTCGAGCCATTGACCGGCAATCACCCCAAGTCAAGGAGTTAGTCAAAAGCCTAAGGCTGCTATTACT
>SLIY01000291.1 GCA_007135385.1 Leptolyngbyaceae cyanobacterium CSSed165cm_216 | reverse complement strand
GCTTAGAATAAGTCGGCCCACTCTACGGTAAAGCCTTGCCTCCTTCAAAATTGTCTGTCCCTATCTCCGAGGCTAATTTAGGCCCGCTGTACGCGGTATTGGCCTATGGCGCTTGGGGCATCTTGCCCATTTACTGGAAGTGGTTTGGGGCAATCCCCGCCATTGAGGTGCTCAGCCATCGGATGATTTGGTCAGCGGTGTTTCTTGGTGCCATGTTGCTGGCGCAGCGACGACTACCGGCACTGCTGGCCCTGTTGCAGTCCCCTCAGGCGGTGGCGGCCCTGCTGCTGACCGCTAGCTTGCTCAGCCTCAATTGGGGACTATACATTTATGGGATCAACAGCGATCGCGTCGTAGAGGCCAGCCTGGGCTATTACATCAATCCTCTGGTGAGTGTAGTGCTGGGGTTTGTCTTTCTGCAAGAGCGGCTGCAGCGGTTGCAACAACTGGCCGTTGCTCTTGCGGCTGTGGGTGTGGGCTACTTTATTTGGCAGTTAGGCCAGGTTCCCTGGATTGCCCTTGGTCTGGCTCTGACCTTTGCTGTTTACGGTCTGGTGCGCAAAGTAGTGCCAGTGGCCCCCTTGGTAGGCCTAACGGTTGAAACCTTATTAATTACTCCATTAACCCTGCTGTTTGTCAGCTATCTCGGTGTAACCGGAAACGGCCACTTTGGCCAATCCTTGCCGATTACGGTACTGTTTATGGGAGCCGGGGTAGCCACCTCGCTCCCCCTGCTGTGGTTCAATAACGCTGCCCAGCGTCTATCCCTAGCTAGCCTGGGTTTCTTTCAGTACCTGGCTCCGTCCATTGCCCTACTGCTAGGCATTTTTCTCTACGGCGAACCCTTTACCCCTACCCACGCCGTTACCTTTAGCAGCATCTGGCTGGCTTTGGGCCTCTATTCGGCTACCGCCTGGCATCATACCACCCGCCCCTAACCCTAGCCCATTGGTCTAGCCGACATACCAGAAAAGAGGGCCAAGACAAAAGAGGGGCAAGACCAGACTGGTGGGACAGTAGGTCTGTAGTGATCTGGATCAACAGAATCCTTGATCCGAATCAATCGGACCGATTATCACTATCACAGCCTTGCTTCCGGGCCATCACAGTGTTGGCCCGGCAATTAAGCCATAGTTAGAGTACAAAAAAGGCCCATTGCGAGTTGGACATTGCTATGGCTACCACCACGTCATCCCTGAGAACCATCGTCGACCAAATCTTTGCCGATCGCCGCATTACCCGGCGGGTGCAGCACGACTTGATGCAGGCATTGCTGAGTCAACCAACCCTGAGCAGCCAAGATAAACGTATGGCCCAGCAAGTGTTCGATGCCATTCAACAAGGTCGCCTGAGAGTTGTCGATTAACGCTGACAACTAACGCTGACAACCTGATGGACACTTGTCTCCCTGGTATTTCGACGGGCAAAAATACAACCACCTTGGCTGAGGGTGTCAGGTTCTAGATGTCCGGTTTTAGGCAGGCTTGGCCGACTTCTGCCGCGGCCTAATGGGAGCTTAGGTCCCCCAGGGAAATGCGATCGTTCAATTGTCCTCGCTGGTGTCGTCGTCAGTATTGACAGAGGGAATAAAGTCCGGCTTTTCTTTGCCTTCCCAACCGGCGGGACGCTTAGAGTTGTACCAAGCAATGGAGCCAATGGTGACCGCCGCAATAAACCCGACAACGTAAACCAACACAAATGAAGATGGCAGACCACCTACCGCCGCAAGAATCAAAGTCATAGGACGTTCGTCTCCAAAGAAACATCGGTAACGTTAATCGTAACGCTGTGCTGATCATGACAGAAAATGACGGCCCTTGAACTAATCTCCCCCGTTACTGGAGGGAGGGCTCTCTAGGGGGGCTGGGGGGGCCAGCGGCGGCGGTGCCGGGGCTGGCGGCGGTGCTGGGGCTACCGGGGGTGGCTCTTGATTCACCACAGGCTGAGGGGCCGGGGCCGGTTGGGGAGCCGGGGTCGATGGTGCCGCCGCAGGCTTTGGTGGGGCAGATGAGCCGGAGCCATTGGTAGACTCGGAGGTTGTGCCCCTTGGTCGGCTAGAGGAACTCCCTGCACCGCTGGAGCCTGAGCCGCTGCCACCGGAGGATGTACGGGGTGGGTCGGAGGATGCTGAGGATTCCGAAGATGAGGATGATTCAGACGATTGGCTGGAGACTGTACGGCTTGTTGCCGAGGAACCAGAGCCAGGACTGGCGGTTTGGCCAGGACTATCATCGGCCACCACTCGACCGGGCCTCACCGGTTGCAGCTCTACAGTGGCCTCACGCCCCCCCAAGCGAGGTAGCTCAGGAAACTGCTCTACGGGAATGTCATCGGTTAGCTGGGACATAAACATCCGCCAGATGGCAGCGGCGGTCGAACTGGCCCCTCGGGTAGGCGTGCTGTCGTCATTGCCCATCCAAACCCCGGCGGCCAATTGGGGAATGTAGCCAATGAACCACAAATCTCGGTAGTTCTCAGAGGTGCCAGTTTTACCGGCAACGGGCCGCCCAAGACTAGCATTGCCCCCTGTACCCCCTTCAACTACCCCTCGCAACATCCAGGTCATGATTGCGGCTGTATCTGGGTCAATGGCCTGCTCCCATTCGTTAGGGGTTTCATAAATCACCTCGCCGTTACCATCTAAAACCCGGCGAATACCGTGGGGTTGCCGATGTACTCCTTTGTTGGCCAAGGTGCCGTAGGCACTGGTTAGCTCCAGGAGGTTGACCTCAGAGGTGCCCAAAGCCAACGAATAAGCCGGTAGCAAGGGCGATTGAATGCCCAGGCGCTGGGCCACTTGAATCACGGGATCGAAGCCGACATCCACTAGGAGCTTCACCGCGACGACGTTGACAGAATTGCGCAGGGCTCGTAGCAGGTCGATGTCGCCGCTAAAGGTTTTGCCGTAGTTTTCAGGCTCGTAGCCATCTACCACGTAGCGGGCATCGGTGTAATTTTTGTAAGGGGAAAGGCCCCCTGCGATCGCTGTAGCATACACAAACGATTTAAAGGTAGAGCCAGGTTGCCGCTGGGCCTGGGTGACCCGATTAAATTGGCTGTCATTAAAGTCATTACCACCGACCATCGCCTTGATTTCGCCATTGCGAGGGTCAACGGCAACCAGAGCCATTTGCTCCACCCGCTGCCAGCGGCCATAACGTTCTGTGGCCTCAGCAATGGTTTGCTCAGCTTTTCGCTGCCAGGACACATTTAAGGTGGTTTCAACGGTAAGACCCCCGGCTTCCAGTTGTTCGGGGGGTAACAGCTGCTCTAATTGTTTTTGAATGTAGATGGTGAAGTATGGAAATTCACTGTAGAGGTATTTCGGTTGGTTCAGGGACACCTCCACATCGGCGGCCAAGGCCTCTTCGGCTGCTGCCGTGGTAATGGCACCGGTCGCTAACATGCGCCGGATTACACGGTTGCGCTGGGATCGGGCTGCCTCCTGATTAACCGCTGGCGAATAGAGGCTAGGGGCTGGTGCCATCCCCGCAATCATCGCCGACTCGGCCACGGTCAGCTGGTCGATGGTCTTACCAAAGTAAACCCAGGCAGCATCGGCGACGCCATAGGCCCCAGATCCCAGGTAAACCAAATTCAGGTAGCGCTCAATAATGTCCTGCTTACTGAGGTTCTCCTCTAGCTTTAGGGCCAGCAATCCTTCTTTGATCTTGCGCTGAAAACTGCGTTCTTGATCGAGAAACACAATCCTGGCCACCTGCTGGGTGATGGTGCTCGCCCCTTCCACCAGGTCACGATTTAGCAGGTTGGCCCGGACTGCCCGCGCAATGCCTCGATAGTCAATGCCGTTATGGCTGTAAAACCGCTGGTCTTCGGCGGCGATAAACGCCGCTATCAGTTCGTCGGGCAGATCTTCATAGGCAATGGTTTCCCGAGACGCTGGCCCCAGCTTCTGTAAGATAGCCCCATCGGCGGACATCATGGTGACAGTACCATCCCGTTGGAAGGTCAAGGCCTGGGAGGTGTCAGGCAGGTTTTCGTTGGTGGCTTGCCACACGCGGTAGGCCCGAGTTGAGCCCCCTGCCAGCCCTGCCGCTAGTAATAGAATCAACCAAAATAGAGGCCGCAGAAACAATGGCCGATAGGAACGAGGCGGTGGCAATTGGATGGTTTGGGGGGTGGATGGGGTCTGGGGCGATCGCTGAAAAGGAGCGGTACGCGCAAAATCCGTATGACCATGGGGACGTTTGCGCTCAGCAGACAGCAGCGATAGCCAGTTCAACCAAAACCGAGTGATCACGATGTCTATCCTCCACCGCCGTGAAACATCGAGGTCCGTAGACCCCCATGACTTTACTCTGACGTTACTGCCCTCCGGCTCTCTCCCTAATCCTTAGCCAGCAGAGTGTGACTTTTGGACAAACGCCAATAACCAAAAAGGCTAACAAGCACTTTATGGGGTTTTTGCTATTTCATCAAGGGTAAAGGCTAAATTCCAGCATGGCCTAGGGCGAGTCCTGTGACTAACATCCCCAGTACCAAAAAGGGCTGAGCACTGGCTTGGTATTTCACATCATTGCCTAAGGGATCCCGCAAAAAGTACATGTCCTGGAAGGTAATCTGCGGAATAATCAACAGGATTAACAGCACGGCGTAGAGGTTTTGCTGGATCGTCATTAGGTAGGCGGCCATGCCCCCTTGGAAGAGGTCAATCATTAAGACGCAAATCCAGGCGGCGGTGCTGACGCCAAACATCACCGGCAGTGACTTTAGGCCCATCTGGCGATCGCCCTCGACACTTTTAAAGTCATTCACCACGGCGATGCCCAGCCCTGCCAAGCTATAGAGTAGGGTGAGTACCACGATGGTCCAGTTGAGATCGCCAAACAGGGCATGGCCAGCCCACCAGGGCAGGGCAATGTAGCTTGCCCCCAGGGCATAGTTACCTAGCCAGCCGTTTTGCTTCAGCTTTAGGGGCGGTGCCGAGTAGATATAGGACACCAGCGACCCCCCAATGGCCAGCACCGTAATCATGGGGAAGTCGTGCCCAGCCCACTGGTCTAGCCCGTAGGCCACGGCTATCCCAGCCCCCAGTAACACCAAAATTTGGGTGGCTACCTGGGGAATGGAAATAGCCCCGGACGGAATTGGGCGATAGGGTTCGTTGATGGCGTCGATGTCGCGATCGTAGAAATCGTTGAGGGTTTGGGTGTAGCCAGTCAGTAGGGGCCCTGACATCAACATACAGGCGGCAGAAATTAAGACGTACTCTAGACTCCAGCGAAACTGCCCGGAGGAGGCCGCCCCACACACCACGCCCCAAATTAAGGGAATCCAGGTGATTGGCTTCATCAGCTGCAAGCGGATTTTCCAGATGGATGTTTCGCCAGGGTTAGCCCCTTTCATGCCTAATAGCTGGCGAGCCTTACTCCCCTGTCCATCCGGGTTAGGGGCAGGGGTAACAGCGTTATCAGTGGGAGTGGATGGTTCTGCCATGATGAACTCTAATAAATATCGTGGTCAAAACGCTAGTACTCAACCCAGGCCTGATGGCCCGTGGAGGGCATAGCTGAATGCTCAGCTAATTAAATGAGATCACCAGGTATTGTTCCTGGAACTTGGCCCCAGCGATCGCACGTCCCTGCAGGGCGGGTGGCAATAACAAGTTGCGGCGTTGATCACCAGCTTCCACCGTCACCTCCGGACCGTACTGGGTTAGCTTCACCTGACTTTTGTCGAAACTGGGTAGGAACAGCTTGACGGTTTTGGCCGCCACATCCATTACCGTAGCGTGGGGGGCGGAACTTACCAAGGGCTGAGGATCGGGGATGGCCGCCATCACGGCATCCCATCCCTGGGTTTGCAGGGACGGCATGGGAAAGTGGGGTAGGGGGACAAAGGCTTCGATTTGGTCTGGGGCTAACTCGCCATGGTTGACCAGCACCCCACCCACGGTCAACCCCACCTGCTGGGCACTGCCCCAAAAATAACGAGCTGACGCTACGGCATCGGCTGCCGGGGTGGTGACTAAAAAGGCCATTACCCTGGCCGGGTTACTGACCGCATCCCGCCCTTGCTCTAGTAGCGATCGCACTTCCCCTGTGGGTTGATCGAGCAGATCCCCTGACCAGTCGACCGCTAGTACAGCCGCTGACACCGGCTGAATAAAGGGGGATAACACCCGCCCCAGATCTGACTGCTGAAATACCCCCCGAAAGCGGCGCACATACCAGTCCAAGATTTCTGGTAGGCCAAACATGCGTAGGGTATCAATGGCGCTGGTGCCATCGTAGACAATCACGTCATACTGGCCGCTGGCATCGTATTCTCGCAACAGGTTCAGGGCTAGGGCACTGTCCATGCCGGGCATTATCCCCAGTTCTTGGCCGTACACAGCCTTGAGTAGGGGAGTACGCAGGTACTCCGTTTCTAGGGCTTTCAGATCATTCCAACTCTTTTCCAAGAGGCGGGCAGTGTGCACCTGCATGGCCCACAGGTTAGTGCCGAGGGACGCTGGCTCAGGGGTTAAGTCCTGATTTAAAAGCACCGCAGGACCAGGGCTGACATCTCGGACCACCAGCAGTACCCGCTGCCCCGCCTGAGCCAGTTGCTTGGCTGTGGCGATCGCCAGGGTAGTGCTACCACAGCCCCCTTTGCCTAAAAACGTCAAAATCTGTGCCATACCATGCCTTGTCTTGTCTTAAACCGTTAGGGCGCTAGGGCCAGGCCAGTTAATAATCACTGGACCGGAGAAAGTTCGTCCTCAAAAAACCAGGTGGTGTATTTATCGTCAAACTCAACCACTACACCAATGCCACTACCGTCTACCATCTTGAACTGGCTGACGATACCACTTTTACCTAGACGATCGACCACGTCTTGGGAGACGCGATCGCGCAGGCGGGCAACTTTAACTTTCTGTCCGATCTCTAAACCCATGACTGCTAGGGGCTCCAACTGCAATTCCAACGATAAAACCAGATCACAGTTTATCAGCGTCTT
>SLIY01000139.1 GCA_007135385.1 Leptolyngbyaceae cyanobacterium CSSed165cm_216 | reverse complement strand
TTGCGTTCTTGGCCATCTGCCTGAGTGTGCTGACAGCCTGTAGCAAAGCGCCCAGTCCCACCAGTAGTGTGCCGTTAACCTATGACCAAATTCGAAACACCGGCCTAGCCAACAAGTGTCCTCAGTTGTCAGAAATGACCCGAGGCAGCTTAGAACTAGACCCTGACAAGCGCTATCAGTTGGTGGGCATGTGTATCGAACCCACAGCTTATTTTGTTAAAGAGGAGCCTACCTCTAAGCGCCAAGAGGCGACCTACGTCCCCGGTAAGGTGCTGACCCGCTACACCTCTAGCCTAGATCAGGTGCGGGGCGACCTGACATTGCAGTCGGATGGTAGTCTGCTGTTTTCCGAGACCGGTGGTATGGATTTCCAGGCCATCACGGTACAGTTGCCTGGCGGTCAACAGGAGCCTTTTCTGTTTACGGTGAAAGGCTTAGTCGCTCAGTCCCAGTCAGGGCTGAATGCCATTACCACCTCCACCGACTTAGAGGGGGACTACATGGTGCCGTCCTATCGGACCTCTAACTTTTTGGATCCTAAAGGTCGTGGTTTAGCAACGGGTTATGACACCGCCGTTGCTCTTCCTGGCAGCGGTGACAGTGAAGAGTACGCCAAGGAAAACACGAAGGCCTTTGACGTGGGGCAGGGTCACATGTCCCTGCGAGTGTCTAAGATTGATGCCTACAGCGGTGAAATTGCGGGTACCTTTGAGGCCGAACAACCCTCTGACACTGATATGGGCACGGCTGAGCCTGTGGATATCAAGGTTCAAGGGGTATTCTATGGTCGTCTTGAAGAAGTCTAAGACACAACTTCTAAGACACTGGTTAATGGTTCAGTCGCTTTCGTAGGGTGGGCACGGCTCACCACGCGGTAGAAAGTTTTCCAGAAGTCACCTAAGTGCCCTAAGGGAGCGTCTCTGAAAAGAGTCGCTCCCTTTTGTTTAGGAAATTCTCCAGGAAGAATTCTCCCTCTACCGGCGGTAGCTTGTTATCCAGAACTTGCCTATGCCGACAAAAACCGCAGATAGTCATTGCTCAAAGCCTTGACAGCCGCCTCGTACAGTTGCTCGCCGTGTTCAGGGGTGGCTAGGGCTGGGTTTGACCCCATTCGACCATCGGGATAGTGTTGGCGAAAATCGGTGGGGCTGTAAATCGCGTGGCCTGAGGGTGCGATCGCTGGGGTGAGGTCCGCTTGCTTAATGTGGTCGGGGTAAACATACTGAGTTAAGGCCACTTCACTGGGGGTCGCATGGGAGCCTTCTTGGTTGCCATACAGGGTTTTGGCGAGCGTATGCACCGCTTGGGCCATAAACCAGTTGGCGACGACACACCGCACCTGGGTCGCTTGGGGACCCTGATCTTGGGCTAAGGCGGCGTAGGTTTCGGCAAAGGCGGCCTTAAGGGTGGCAATATTGCCCCCATGGCCATTGATAAAAAAGAAGCGGGTAAACCCATACCGAGCTAAGGGAATAACATAGTCTTGGACGAGGGCAATCAGGGTGCTGGGGCGTAGGCTCATGCTGCCAGGGAAGGCGGTGTGATGTAAGGCCATACCCACATTGATGGTGGGTCCTACCAGCGCGTTGGTGGCGTCTCCGACCCCCTTGGCGATCGCCTCAGCACAAATGGCATCGGTGCCAATCAGCCCCGTGGGGCCATGCTGTTCTGTGGAACCAATGGGCATAATGATGCCGGTCGATTGGGTCAGATAAGCTTCGACCTCGGGCCAGGTGCATAGGTGCAGCAACATGGGTACTAGGGGATGAAGGGTCAAAGTTCACTATAGCGCTGGTAATTGGTTACCTGGAGGATGGTGTGCTGACTGGTGAGGATAGCGGCCCTAAGAGGTTGTTTGAAAAGCCAAAGAGCGTCTCAGGTGATGCTTGTGGAGTGGGCCTATGTTCTCGAACTGCAGCGGGGTTACGGCCTCTTGGCGGCAAACTATACCTGGGATGGCCTTGAGGCCAGACAACCGTAGTCTGAGTCACTTTGCTATGCTGGACCTACGGATCAGAGAGGAAATAACTCCCTTGGCGATCAGGATTAAAATCAAAAGCTACTATGAATGGCACTGAACTAAGGCTAGTGGGTGGTGCCCATCCTACTAGTGGGTAAAGGCTCTTCGCGATTTGCAAGGGCTGGTTTTAGTTTATTTCAGTGATATTTAAGGCTATTATCGTTTACCCAAAAGGTTGCCTGATTAAACGATCGCCTAGACTGATGAATCAAGCGTTGATGTTACCTGTTGAGGATACTCGACCTATGCTAAGCCGCAAAATCTATCAACTCTGCTGTGATGGTCGAGAAGTATGGATTTTTCTACGGGATCAGCAGCGTTGGATCGAGCGCGCCCGCATTCTAGACATAGAGGGGGACTTAGTGACGCTCCGCTATGAGACAGAAGAGGATGACGAAATTTGTTCTTGGGAAGAAATGGTGCGCTTAGAAAGCATCGGCACAATTACTCAGCGCCTAGCGGTCGTACCCCGGGGCAACGTGGAGCTTAACATTGCCGAAGACTGCCCTGAACCTGAGCAAATCAAAGACTCATACCCAGAATCGAATCCGGATTAGAGTGTTTCAACATGGTTAGGTTACCAGCCCTCGTTAGGGTTGGAAAGCGTGTCGATGTGGCCCCCGCCTGGATAGGTGCCGGGAGCTCGTGGGGCTGTGAAGGGAGCGGAATCCGCTGGGGTCGCAGCAGGATTAATGTTGTGCTCTGAGGGCTGCGGTGCCGGGAGACGGTCGATACCCGTCGAACGGCGAGGAGGATGAGGGTCCGTGGGTACATCTGGATTCACTCTGGGGGAGGCAATGCTTGGGGCGAGGGAATCCGTCCCACTTTTGGGGGGCGGCTGGCTGAGGCTGGGTGGCTGGGTATAGCCCGTGATCCTGGAAGAGGAGGGCAAAACAGGCTGACGACGGCCCCCAGCGAAAGACTCTGTATCTGGCTGAGGGGCGCTAGAACCAGAAGCGTTGCTGTCCTGTGACCCTGGAGCGGTTCCGGCAAAACTATGGGGAGGACGTTCCGCGAAGGGGGAGGGTGCCGTCGTATCTGGTATTTGACTGGGTGGGGACATGGAACCTACCCGAAACCGACGCCGTTCTAAATAATCAGCAAATGGGCTCTGGATGCCTTGGGCCTCAGGTCTGCTCAGATCTGGTTGCAGTCGCTCTGGAAGATCAGCATCGGTGGATTCTAACCAAGGTAGGGCTTGGCTGGGGTCAGTGGTGGTTTCAGCCAGCGGTTGTTCCGCCGGGCTGAATGAGGTGACAGGGGCGGCTTCAACCAGGGGTGTGAGCTGATCGGGGGATGGGGTTGAGGTGTCACTGGACGGGCTTGGGGTAGAGGGAGACAGCGGATGAGACCCGATACGGGTGGGTCGCAGGTGCTCCACCATGATCATCAGACCTAGACCGACGACGGCAGCCCACACCACTGGATGATTAAAGCGGTGCAGTCGTTGCTGCCAGGTTCTAGATAATGGCACCATGTTGCGGCTGGTATCGGCTTTCCTCAGTTTAGATCACTGATTTAATCCCTAGGGTTTAAGGGCCAGGGCGAGCGGTGGGGAGTCTCATCAGCACAATCCAGTCGGTGTCCACCCGGGCAATCCATCCCCCTGGAAATGGATCGGTCTGACTGCGGTTGGGGGCATGGATCAGGCCAACCAGCTTTTCCCCTTGGCTAAAGCTAACTTCACTGGCCACGACCTGCCCCAGCACCTGACGTAACACCCGCCGTTGTAACGCTAGGGGGGCGGTTTGTAACGGCGATCGCTGAATCCGCCAACCTGAAAAATCTGTGGCGGCATGCACGGTCTGGTCGTAAAGGGCTTGAGCCAGTTGATCGAGCAAGGCGACCTCTGCCATTAACAGCTCTGCCGTTTGGGCTAGGGCCGTTTCCACCTGGGGATTAAAGTGCTGCTGCAAGTACGGCATCAGCTCTAGACGAATTCGGTTGCGGGCATAGCTGAGGTTTTGATTCGTGGTATCTGCCCAGACGGGTAAGTCAAACTGTTGGCAGAACCTCATGGTCTGTTGTCGGGTCAACGACAAAATAGGTCGAACCACCTGGATATCAGGACTTTGGTCACTCAGGGGACGTTGGGGAGCCAGGGCTTGCAGTCCCTGACTGCCACTGCCTCGTAATAGGTTATACAGCAGGGTTTCCGCCCGGTCCGAGGTCGTGTGGCCGGTGGCCACATGGGTGATCTGGTGGGCGATCGCCAACGTTTCAAAAACCTGGTAGCGCCATTGCCGCGCCTCGGCCTCACTGTGCAGAGGATCTGGGGCTGTGACGACCTGGATGGGGATGCTCCAGCGGTGGCATAAATTAGCCACAAAAGCGGCATTTTCAGCCGAATCCGATCGCCAGCGGTGATCACAGTGAATAGCCTGCAACCGCCAATGCCATTTCGGTTGCAAGTCTACCAGCAATTTCAGTAGGCAAACAGAATCCTGCCCTCCGGATATAGCCACCAGACAGGCGGCCCCAGGGGGAATTAACGCGGCTGATGGGTGGGACGGCGATCGCCCCTTGATCTGCCGATGTACTGTAGCGTGGGTGTCACTCCAAGCCCCCTGCGCCATCTACCAGGCCCTTGAACGCATGAATTATCCAGGGCGAGTGAAGGGTATTGAACCGTGGAATGATGGAACCACAAGCCACGCCCTGGGCTACGAGAATAGGCCGTTTTGGCCTGTATGCTTTATATAGCATAGGTTAGCTCTTATGGTTCTAAGTTACTAATTAGGGTTAATTTAGGCTATTTTGCCCTTATTTTTGTCCAGTGGGTTGTCCAGCCATGGGGACCGAAAAGCTAGATTCTGAGATCACCCGAGTTAATAGTGAACTCAAGGCCGCCCGATGCAGGGTCAGGGTAGAACGCCGTCACGATCGCCTGGTCTTGCGGGGGACATTCCCACCTAAACCTGACAGTAGCCGCCTGAAGCCCTACAGTCAACGCCTAAGCCTGGGGCTAGTTTATGCCACCCCTGCTGGGCTGAGGGCTGCCCGTAAGCAAGCGCTTAAGGTATCAGAGCAGTTGAATGAGGGGCTGTTTAGCTGGGCTGACTGGCTAGATGATAAGCAAGCCACCCGCACGATCGCCCAATGGGTGGCTGAGTTTGAAGCGAGTTATTTTGATCGACGGGGCCGAAACCCAAAGGTAGAGACAACGTGGGATAAGGATTATCGTGTTCCCTTTCGCCAGCTGCCCCAGGAGCAATCATTAACGGCTGAGGCATTGTTGGCCGCGATCGCGTTAACGTCGCCTAATACCAGATCTAGACAGCGGTACTGTATGGCCTATGGTGCCTTGGCTGAGTTTGCAGGGGTCGAGGTTGACCTGGCCCCTTTGAGGGGGAGCTATAGCCCATCGGCTGTTAACCCTAGGGAGCTGCCCAGTGATGCCATGGTGCTAGAGTGGGACGCCAAAATACCCGATCCACGGTGGCAGGCCGTCTACCGACTGATGGCGGTCTATGGCCTCAGGAATCATGAATGCTGGTATGTGGATTTTGACAGGCTGAAGGATGACGCGATCGCGCTAGTGAGAGATGGAAAAACCGGGGGGCGCTTGATTGTGCCTTACCCGGTGCAATGGTGGGAGATGTGGTTTCGGGGGGCTAAGGTGAGCCTGCCGGTGCTGACTGTAAAGAGAAATATGGACTATGGGCGCTTAAGTGCTCAGTATTTCAAACGCCTGGGCCTGCCCTTTACGCTGTACAACCTGAGGCATACCCATGCCGCTAGAATGGCCGCCGCTGGTGTCGATGGTCAGCTGGCGGCCAAACTTCAGGGCCATAGCTCAAAAGTTCATGAGCGCATTTACCTGAATTTTATGGATGAACGGCATTTCCAGGCTCTGGTGGATAGGCAGCGATCGCAGGATAGCTAAGCTGGCTTGCGTTTCTCTGGAGGGGTGGCGTAGAGCGATCGCAGGGCAGCCACACAGACGGCATAGTTAGGCCGTTTGCCGTTGCTGGTGTCGATGTAGTGCTCGCCATGCTTGAGCCATCCAGCGTTGATGTCTTCCCGCAGCTTGGCCGCGCTGAAAGCAGGCCCCAGGGCTGCCGCCCCATCCTCTAGAGATACCCACTGCTGCTCTGTCACCTGGGCTTGCTTCTGGGCCAGCATCTGGGCCAAGGCTGCTGCTACCTGCTGGTTGGTGGCCAAGAGCTGGTTAATCGCGCTTAATTCGTCCACTATGCTGCCCTCCGTTGATCACCCTTTGCCATGAGCCACTTTTTGATGTTGGGGGCCTGCTGCCCCAGCCAGGTCCAGAATGCTCGCTTTTCCGATATGTCCATGGCCCCCAGCAGATCGAACAGGTCAGCCAGGTCAGCTGGGGTATGGGGGCGCGATCGCAGGAATGCTTGAATCACGTTTAGGAGTGCTTGGCAGTTTTCCTCAGCCATGGGCATCACCCCCCAGCAGCTCTGCTAGTTCGTCATCGGATATGTCAGTTACCTCTGGAGTCTGTTTGTGTCCGTTCTGAAAAAAATTACTTAAAGTTGGGGTCAGAGGTTGGGTAAGTTGGGATCGGCCTCCAAAACCTTGATATGGCGGGCTTTCTGGGGTGTCCCTACCTGCTGAGGGAGGTTGGGCAGGTTGGGCAGGTTGGGATCTGGTTGAAGGTTGGGATTTTGGCTCTATGGCTTGCTGTGTCTGGGTTTCTGGCGATATCCCAACCTCTACAGGTAAGATCCCAACCTCTGAGGTTGGGATCGGGTCTGGCTCTACCCAGACCCGCCGCCTAGATCCGTTATGCTCAATTCGTCGCTCTGTTCGGGTCCAGCCCAAGGACTTTAAGACTTCACCCACCCGCATCTCGTGACCTCGGCTTTGCTGCCCAACCTCAATCCTTAACGCATGGGTCAGTAGCTCAGATGTAGTGATTTCGCCTCTGGAGTTGTCCCGGAGGTAAACCCTGATCGCGCTAGTCCATGGATCTTCAGTCTTGTAAAACTCGTTAAACTCAG
>SLIY01000481.1 GCA_007135385.1 Leptolyngbyaceae cyanobacterium CSSed165cm_216 | reverse complement strand
CTGCTTTAGACGGACTATGTTTAATCGCATTATCGATCAAGTTCAGCAGCACTCGATGAAAGAGGGTCTCATCCAACTGGGTGAGGTAACGGTCAGGACCGTCATAGTCGAGGGTGAGGTGCTTCACCTGGGCCAGGGGTTCCAAACTTTGCCAGGCCCGATAGATCAGTTGGGGTAAATCCACAGGCTGGCGGTTCAGCCCTTGGGCTTGATCCCCTTGGAGGCGACTGAGATTCAGCAGATCCTCCACTAGATTGCTAAGTCGGATAGTTTCGTTGACTAGGCGATCGAGCCAGCTACGAAGACTAGGATCAATGCGAGGCTGTAGGGTTTCAGCCACCAGTCGAATCGAGGTGAGGGGAGTTTTCAGTTCGTGGGCAACGTCAGAGGTCCAGCGATCGCGCTGCTGCACCAGTAACGCCTCCTCCTGACGGTTTTCGAGAAAGACACCCACCTCCCCATTGTCTAGGGGAACTGCATAGCCCCGCAGAGGATAGGTCGGTTCTTCCTTGGGGTAAAACGGATCCGGTGAAATCTGGTAGAGCATCCAATCACGCTGACAACAGGTTTTGGACTCTCTCGCCTCTTCAATCAGCGCATCTAATTCGTAGGAGCGCGCCACTTCCAACAGCAGTCGTCGCCGTTGCGCCGATCCAGCCATGGGCTGATTAATCCTCAACAGCCGATTGGCTTCATCATTGCACCAGATCAACTGATTTTCGTCGTCCACCTGCAAGTAGCCCACGGGAGCCATCAACAGAACTCGCTCCAGGCTGTCGCGGCTGGTGCCTAAATACTGTAACTGGCGCTGCTGCTGCGGCTGTGTCTGCACCAGTTGCTCCACCTGCTGCAGGGCATCAGCCCAGGTGTTAGCCTGCAACAGGGTCAGCAAAGTTTGTTCCCGCCGTCGATATCGCCGCTGCCAACCTAGCCACAGCGCCCCTCCAGTGATCAATCCAATCAAATACCCAAAAATTGCCAAAGGATTCTCAACGTCAGTTGAGTAAAGACTATCGCCACAAGACTATCGCAAAAAAAAGCACCCCCGCAGGGGCGCTTGATAATCGATGATGCCAGCTAAACCGGGCAACCATCAAAACTGTAAAAGTGGCTTATCGCACCACCGCACCCCGGTACTTTAGACCTTGGGGGCGCTGAGCTTTAACTTGTTTGGGCACATGACGGCTAACTTGAGCGCCGCGATAGCGACCAATCACCTCTTCAGATACAGCCACTTGAGAATTAGTAGCTTCGTAATCAACGCCACGATACTTCAGGGACATAATTCGCCTCTCCTTAGCGATGAAGGTATGTAAGAACAGAGGCGCGTTCCTTCGGGATCTTCCCCTACTTCCGTCTCTCACATGAGAGATGAACGATTTGCTTCTGTATTCATTGTTACTGTTTGCCCCAAGTCTGTCAAGGCTAAATGTCAGCGTTGTCTGAACTCTCGCCCAAATCACGGGTAACCGTTTACGGTTGAAGACATAAATAAATAGGTAAGCATCAATAAACCGTGTTGTAGGGGGAATGGCGCTGAATTAGGACTACCCACTTCGATAGGCTCAGTACAAGCCTCCCAGGAGGAGAGGTCAACACCCGACACCTGATACCCCGATACCCCACCCCTGCCTACTTCGACAAGTTACCCCTCCTTCGACAAGCTCAGGACATCGCCTGGGGTCGCTGCGCGAACAGTACAGGCCCCCCAGGAGGGGATGCTGATACCCGATACCTGATACCCCAATAACCCACCCCTGCCCCTCCCAGGAGGGGATGCTGATACCCGATACCCAACACCGCTCCTAATTATGCACACTCCCATCCCCTCCCATCGCTACTTTCCCTATCTGACCTGGACCGAGATCGAGGCCATGGCCCACAAGCAGGACGTGGTGATTGTGCAGCCGATGGGGGCGATCGAGCAGCATGGCCCCCATTTGCCCCTGGTGGTCGACAGCGCCATCAGCACTACCGTCCTAGGAAAAGCCCTGGCCCAATTGGATTCTGAAGTGCCCGCCTATAGTTTGCCCCCCCTGTACTACGGCAAATCTAACGAGCACTGGCATTTTCCGGGCACCATTACTTTGTCTGCCGAAACCCTGCTGCGGGTGATCCACGATGTGGCAGAAAGCCTCTACCGAGCTGGGTTTCGCAAGCTGGTGCTGCTGAATGCCCACGGCGGTCAGCCCCAGGTGTTAGAAATTGCGGCCCGGGATTTACACCAAACCTATCCAGATTTAATGGTATTTCCGCTGTTTGTCTGGGCGGTGCCCAACTGCGCCGGAGAATTATTAACCCCCCAGGAACTGGAAATGGGCATCCATGCTGGCGATGCCGAAACTAGTCTGATGCAGGTGATCATGCCCGATCAAGTCCGCCAGGACCGGTGCCAAGCAGAGTTTCCCCAAGACCTGCCCACCGATAGTTGGTTGACCATGGAAGGGGCCCTACCCTTTGCCTGGGTGACGCGGGATTTGAGCGCCAGCGGTGTTTTGGGTGATCCCACCCTGGCAACCCCCGCCAAGGGCCAGCAACTGCTGGATTCCCTGGTGGCCGGCTGGGTCAGGACCCTTGAAGATATTTATCGTTTTCGTCAGCCCCGTACAGCTGGCCCTTGACTCTCCAGGTGACTGGAGAGGTTAACCTAGGCTACATCCATCGTTGAGAGCAGCCATGGCAACGCAACAACTGGCCACACAACAATTGCAGCTGACGGGCATGAGCTGTGCCGCCTGTGCTGGAGCTGTAGAAAAGAGTATTAGCGGCGTCGTTGGGGTAGAAACCTGTACCGTTAACTTTGCGGCAGAACAGGCCACTGTACACTTTGATCCCGAGACAACGGATATCACCACGATTCAGCAAGCGGTAATGGCTGCTGGCTATGGGGCCACTCCCCTCCAGGAGGACGCCCAGTTAGATGACCAAGTGGAGGCCGAGCAGCGACAGCGACAGCGGCACCAGCGGCAGCTCTCCTATCGGGTGGCTTTAGGGGTGGTGTGCAGTACTTTGCTGGTGATTGGCCACACCCCCATGATGCTAGGCCGTCATCACATTCCCGGCATCCCTCCGGTGCTCCATAACCCCTGGATGCAATTGGTGCTGACTATCCCAGTTATGGTGTGGTGTGGTCAGTCATTTTTTGTCGGGGCTTGGCAGGCAGCCCGCCATAAACGCGCTGATATGAATACTCTGGTGGCCATGGGGACTGGAGCGGCCTTTGTGTATTCCCTGGTGGTGACGGTGTTTCCAGCCATTTTGACTGACCAGGGGCTAGAACCTGACGTGTATTACGAAGTGTCTGCCGTTGTGATTACCTTGGTGATGCTAGGGCGACTGCTGGAAAGTCGGGCCCGGGGCCAAACCTCAGAAGCCATTCGTAAGCTGATTGGCCTCCAGGTCAAGACCGCTCGGGTACGGCGTCATGGGGAAACCATGGATATTCCCCTAGAGCAGGTGCTGGTGGGGGATACGGTAGTGGTGCGCCCCGGCGAAAAGGTGCCCGTGGATGGGGTGGTGCTCACCGGTGAATCGGCGGTGGACGAGTCGATGCTTTCTGGAGAGCCCCTGCCAGTGATCAAAGGCCCAGGGGACGAGGTGATTGGGGCAACTCTGAATAAAACCGGACAGTTTACGTTCAGAGCTGAGCGAGTAGGGCGCGACACGGTGCTGGCTCAGATTGTGCAGCTGGTGCAGCAGGCCCAGGGTTCAAAGGCTCCCATCCAGCAGTTAGCGGACCGAGTTACTGGCTGGTTTGTGCCGGTGGTGATGGCCGTAGCCGTGGTGACGTTTGTCCTTTGGTTGACCCTGACTGGCAACCTGGTTATGGCCCTGTTTACCACCATTAGTGTGCTGATTATTGCCTGTCCCTGTGCCCTGGGATTGGCAACGCCCACCTCGATCATGGTGGGGACTGGCAAGGGGGCAGAAAATGGCATTCTGATTAAAGATGCCGAAAGCCTGGAAAATGCCCACAAAATTACCACCCTGGTGCTAGACAAGACCGGCACCCTGACCGAAGGAAAGCCAGCGGTGACTGACTACCGCACCGTCCAAGGTACTGCCAGTGAACTTGAATTACTCAAGTTGGCGGCGGCTGTGGAGCAACATTCGGAGCACCCCCTGGGGGAAGCGGTGGTGGCCTATGCCCATCGCCAGGGAATTGAGGCCAAAGTCTTAGAATTGATGGTGGTGAACCAGTTTCAGGCGGTAGTCGGGGCTGGGGTCGAAGGTCAGGTGGGCAATGGTTCTGCTGGTTCGGTTCGGACTATTCGGATCGGCACCGGTCGCTGGTTGCAAGAGCAAGGAATCGATCTGTCCCCCCTGGCGAAAACGGCCGAAGCTTGGGAGCAGCAGGCTAAAACCACGGCCTGGATGGCGATTGATGGCCAGGTAGAAGCGGTCTTTGGCATCGCCGATGCCTTAAAGCCCTCATCCACAGCGGCGGTGCAACGGCTCCAGCGGATGGGCCTCGAGGTGATGATGCTGACTGGGGATAACGCTCAAACCGCTAGAGCGATCGCCGATCAAGCTGGCATCCAACAGGTGATTGCTGGGGTACGGCCCGATCGCAAAGCCGAGGAAATCAAAGCCCTGCAGATGCAGGGTAAGTTTGTCGCCATGGTAGGGGATGGAATTAACGATGCTCCGGCCCTGGCCCAGGCCGATGTGGGCATTGCCATTGGCACTGGCACTGATATCGCCATGGCTGCCAGCGATATCACCCTAGTATCTGGTGACCTTCAGGGCATTGTGGCCGCTATTCAGCTGAGTCGGGCCACCATGGGCAACATTCGCCAGAACCTATTCTTTGCCTTTATTTACAACACCATTGGTATTCCAGTGGCGGCGGGGGTGCTGTATCCCTGGTTTGGGCTGTTGTTGAACCCGATCGTGGCTGGAGCCGCTATGGCCTTTAGCTCGGTGTCGGTGGTGACCAATGCGCTGCGGTTAAGGCGGTTTAAGCTATCGCCCTAGGGTAGGTCACTGAAAAGTTGTTAGCGCAAAGGGATGCAGGAGGCAACAGTTAACAGGTTTGAATCTCCTGACTCCTGACAATGTCCCAAGAGGTTTGTCCCGCTTTAAGCGGGCTGATACTCCGCTGATAAGGCTTGATCTAAATCAGCCATCAGATCATCACTATGTTCTAGCCCGACGGAAAGGCGCAGCAGGTTGGTCGGGGTCTGGGTGCCAGGGGCTTCCATAGAGGCTCGATGTTCGATGGTGCTGTGGGGGCCGCCGAAGCTGGTGGCGCGGGTAAACAGTTGGGTTCTGGCGGTGACCGCTAGCGCCGCGGCCTGATCCCCCCTTACCAAGATGGACAGTAAACCACCATAGCCCTGCATTTGCTGTTGCGCGATCCCATAGCCATCGTGCCCTGGTAACCCCGGATATAAGACCCGCTCTACCGCCGGATGCTGGGCCAGCCACTGGGCCAGGGTCAAGGCTGTTTGGGCCTGGGCTCGTACCCGCAACGGCAAGGTTTGTAGCCCCCGCAAGGTCAGCCAGCAGTCAAAGGGGGATGGGATGGCTCCACCCATGGTTTGAATCAATCGCAGTTGGTCAAAGAGGGGATTGGCCGCTTTGGTGACCACGGCCCCACCGATCACATCGCTGTGTCCAGCCAGATACTTTGTCGTGGCATGGATCACAAGGTCAGCCCCTAGGCTGAGAGGGGTTTGCAGCACCGGAGAGGGAATGGTGTTGTCGCAGGCTAGGTAGGCCCCCACCTGGTGGGCTAATGTGGCTACGGCCCCAATATCAGTAATGGCCAGTTGGGGGTTTGAAGGGGTTTCAATCAAAATCAGCCGAGTGTTGGGGCGTAGGGCCGCCGCCAGGGCCGCCAGGTCAGTCGTATCCACCAGGGTGTAGGGCAAACCCCAGGGGGCAAAGATTTTAGCCAGCATCTCTTGTACCCCAAAGTAAACATGGCGAGGGGCAATCACATGATCTCCTGGAGTCAAGGCTTGTAGCAGGCTAAAGGTGGCAGCAGAACCAGAGCTAAAAACAGCGGCATCGGTGCCCTGTTCTAGGGTGGCCAGGGCTGCTTCCAGGGCATTGCGGTTGGGATTACCGCTACGACCATAGACATAACCGCTGGGGTAGGTACCATCTTCACCGCGCTCAAAGGTGGTAGAGAGGTAGATCGGGGGCGTTAGGGCACCACTGGCAGGGTCGATGCCTCTGCCGCTGTGGATGGCCTGGGTCTCGGGTAAAAAGGAAGAGGCATCGGGGGACATAGAATGGTGGAAAAGCGACATGCCCCTGATTGTAGGGGCGATTTTGGCTAACTATTGTCTGCTTGTCTGCCGCGATCGCCCCCTAATACTCTGAGGCAGAAATAATCTACCTATTTCCGTCAGCGCAAACCTTTGCTTAGAGCGGGATTTCCTTTCTGCTTGCTGCGCACGAGTATAGCTCTACTGCCCTCTGCCTTTTGCCCTCTGCCTTTCTGTCCCAACCCCGTCCTGCTGCCACCAGTTGGGTACCCTAATCCCACCCCTTCTCCGCTCACGCCCATGGATACTCTGATTACTTTCGCCCTCGTCTTTCTCTTCGGGGCTGCCGTGGGCAGCTTCTTGAACGTGGTGATCTATCGCCTGCCAGCAGGGCTGTCGCTGCTGCATCCCCCCTCCCGTTGTCCTCACTGCCACACCCGCCTGCGCCCCTATGACAACGTGCCAGTGTTGGGCTGGCTCTGGCTCCGGGGTCGCTGTCGCTACTGCCGAGCCCCGATCGCCATTCGCTATCCCCTGATTGAAGCCTTTACTGGCGGGCTATTTCTGGTCACCTTTGGGCTATTTGGCCTGTCGTGGCTGACAGTCAGCTATTGGTTACTGCTGAGCTGGCTGGTGGCCCTGGCGTTTATTGACCTCGATACCCTGACCCTACCCAATGCCCTGACCCAGTCGGGGCTGGGGTTGGGGTTAGGGGTCCAGTTTGCCCTGCCGCTGTTGCAAACGGGCGTTTGGGCCAACGCTATCCAAGCACTGATGGGGGGGATGCTTGGGGCTGTCTTAGG
>SLIY01000309.1 GCA_007135385.1 Leptolyngbyaceae cyanobacterium CSSed165cm_216 | reverse complement strand
TACCCATTAGCTTTGTGCAACAGGGCCAAGACTGGTGGCAACAGGCCAGAAACCAGGGATTTTGGTTCAGCCAGCCCGGCTACGACCCCTCCACCTTCCAGGTGGGCGTCAACTTTAGCCACCGCATCCAAGATCCCCAAACCGAGCAATTTCTAGGGGTGGTTAACTTCTTTCTGACCGCCCTTGAGTTTGAGCAGCTGAATGCATATCTGGCTAACTCTGGTATTAGTGGATCGCAGCAGGTGCAGTTGCTAGATGCGGGCTCCAGGTATGTGCTGGCGGCCTTTAACGAGCAGGGCCAAGACATTGCCCTAACCCCCAGATCCCTGAATTTAACCGGGGGGGATGTGATTGCTGACATCGCCCTAAGCCTGACTGAAGCCGCCCAAGCGGATCCTAGCCTCGACGATAGTGCTCTGCAGCAGCAGTTGCGATCGGCCTTCCCGGTCAGAAATCTAGCCATGACCACGATCAGCCGCAGTGACAGTGGTACAGGGGAAGGGGTAGTCGCCACCTTTGCCTACGACGGCAGACAGTATGCCCTGTCTACGGTGCCCCAGTTGGGCTGGGTGGCGGTGGCGTCAATGGAGATCGCTGAAATTCGGGCCGCAGGGCGCGAAACCCTGGTCACCTTGATACTGCTGGGGCTGGGGCTGGGTGGCATTGCTGCGGTACTGACTGGGGCGGTCTCGCGCCAACTGTCTCAGCCGCTCAACGATCTAGCCAGTAAAGCCCAGGAAATGTCCCAGGGAAATCTGGAGGTGAGGGCCGAACCTTCAGGCTCTTCGGAAGCTCAAACCCTGGCCCAAACCTTTAACGACCTCGTCTTACGGGTACGCGGCTTTTTGCGAGAGCAAACCCTCAACACCCGCCGGGCTAGCCTGGCGGCTGAGATTACCGGCGCCAAAGTGCTGAATTCTGCCGAATTGTTGCCAATCTATGATCGCCTGGTCACCGAGACACGAGACATCTTAGCGTCAGATCGGGTGGTGATCTACCAGTTCAACCCTGACTGGAGCGGCCAGATTGTAGCTGAATCTGTAGGGGCAAATCTACCCAGGGCCTATGACCAACAGTTGGGAGACCCCTGCATCCCCGCAGAAACCCGAGCAAAATATGAGGCCGAAGGGATATTACTGGAAAACAATGTGGCCACAGCGGCGTTTCACCCTGAGCACCTCAATCTGCTACGCAATCTGGATGTGAAATCGATTTTGGGGGTGCCGATCATTAGCCAGGGCCAACTGTATGGTCTGCTGATTACTCACCATTGCCGGGTGGGACACCAATGGCAAGGGGCTGAAATTGACTTTCTCACACAGGTGGGTCTACAGCTCGGTCTAGTGATCGAGCGGGTGAAGCTGATTGAAAAGACCCAGGGTCTAGCGGCAGAACAGCGGCAGCTCAAGGAAGGCTTGCAGCGTAACGCCCTACAGCTGCTGATGGACGTAGACCCCGTGAGTCAAGGGGACTTAACCGTCCGGGCTAAGGTGACCGAGGATGAAATCGGCACCCTGGCCGACTCCTATAACGCCACCATCACTAGCCTGCGAAAAATTGTTGTTCAGGTGCAAGCGGCCTCCCGCCAGGTGGCCGATACCACCGACACCAACCAAGCCGCTGTGCGCACCCTGGCCGAGTCAGCCAACCAGCAGGCCACCGAGATCCTCGCTGCCTTCGATCGCGTCCAAGAGATGTCCCACGCCGTGCGCCTGGTGGCCACCAATGCCGAAAAAGCCGAGGCTGCTGTCCTGCAAGCGGAACAAACCGTGGCCCAGGGGGACGATGCCATGAACCGCACCGTAGATGGGATTATGGCGATTCGAGAAACCGTGGCCGACACCGCCAAAAAGGTGAAGCGCCTGGGCGAATCCTCCCAGAAAATTTCCAACGTGGTCAACCTGATTAGTGGCTTTGCCGCCCAGACCAACATGTTGGCCCTCAACGCTTCGATTGAGGCCTCTCGGGCCGGGGAAGGAGGCAAAGGCTTTGCGGTGGTGGCCGAAGAAGTGCGAGAACTGGCCCGCCAGTCAGCAGAAGCCACCACCGAAATTGAGAAGCTGGTGGCCAGCATTCAGGCGGAAACCAACGCTGTGGTCACCGCCATGGAATCAGGTACCGAGCAGGTGGTCACCGGTACCCAACTGGTGGATGAAACCCGCCAAAGCCTGAACCAAATTACTAGCGTTAGTCGCCAGATTAGTGCGCTGGTAGCCGCGATCGCCGATACCACCGTCGTCCAAACCCAGGCCTCTGAAGCCGTGGCCGCCACCATGACCAACGTGGCCGCCACCGCCAGCGACAACTCCAGCGCCGCCAATCAGATGTCTGACTCCTTTATCCAACTACGCGCCGTCGCCCAGGCGTTGCAAGAGGAAGTGGGCCGATTCAAAGTCAGCTAGAGGCAGGGGGAGTTTTGAGTTCTAAGTTTTGAATGTTGAGTTCTCTCGCTCATGCACCCATTCAAAACTCAACATTCATCTCTCCCACCTCCCCCACCTCCCCCACTCCATCACTCCCCCGCTCCCCACCATGCCCACCTCCCCCGACATCCGCGACCAGGCCTATCAATTCTTTCTAGAAGAAGCCCCAGAGCTGCTGCAAACCATCGAGACAGGTCTACTGGCCCTGGGGCAACAGCGGGATACAGTAGCCATTCATCAGATCATGCGAGCGGCTCATTCCCTCAAAGGGGGGGCCGCCAGCGTTGGGTTAGAACCGATCAAGGCGATCGCCCACCGGCTAGAGGCTCTATTTAAAGCGCTCTACAGTGACACGCTAACGCTGGATAGCGACCTAGAAAGTCAGCTGCTGAGGGCCTTTGACTGCCTGCGGCTGCCCCTGACCCAGCAACTAACTCAGGGAACTTTTGACGGCGATCAGGCCCTTGCCCAGGCCGAGCCAATTCTGCATGATCTCGAAACCCACCTGGCCAACGCCATGGCCGAAACAGAGAACTTTATTCCAAGTTCCTCTGAGCTGGGCTTTGACATGACAACGTCTATTTTTGAAATTGATGTACAACAGGGCCTAGAACGCCTAGCCACGGTGTTGCAACAGCCCGAGGCCCACGAAGTAGCCGGGGAGTTACGGGCTCAGGCGGAAATCTTTATGGGCTTTGCCGAACTACTCGATCTGCCAGGGTTTGCCCAGATTGCCCACACCGCCTTGCAGGCCCTGGCGGCTAGCCCAGACCAAGCGATTGAGATTACCCGCCTGGCGGTAGACGACTTTCGCCAAGGACGCGAGGCCGTCCTGGTGCACGGATCATCGACCGGGGGGGAACCCTCGGCGGCCCTGCAAGCCCTGGCGGTAGCCCCACGGTCATCGACAACCTGGCCCCAGCCAGGCAAACCATCCCCAGAGCAACCCCACGAAGCCTTCTGGGCTGAGGTTACAGGAGCCGCACAGCCTGATGACGCCTCTTTAGCCGAGGTTGTTCAAACTGACGGGGCTTGGGAAGAGGACCTACTGTCTGACGCTGAAGCCCTGGCATGGCTGACCCAGACGCAGGACTCGAGCCATGATCACCCCGATCAGCCGCTCCCATCAAGCCATCTTGGCCCTGAACTTAGCCCAGAGGTGAACTCATCCCTGGAAACCATGTTCGCCAACCTGAGCCCAACTCAGGCGAGCTGGCTTGAAGATGGATCAGGAGATTCAACAGCATCGTGGCCCCAGGCCGTAACTCCGGCAGGTGCCCAGGAGCAAGGTACCGATAGAGCTTCAGACATTGGTAGGGGCTCCAACGCCCCAGAACCAGGCTCCCCCAGAGAGACATCACAGCCGCCCGTCGGCCTGGCGGCCTCCCAGCTTGAGATCACGTCCCCAGCCGTTGCCCCGCTGTCCTTATCCACAGGACTAACGGTGCGCGTCGATAGCCAACGGCTGGCCCGCCTAGACAACCAGGTGGGCGAACTGACCATCAACCGCAATGGCCTGGCCCTACAAGCTAACCAGATTCGCCTGGGTCTGAAGGAACTGACTAGCCGATTTGAGCGGGTGCGGGCCACGGTCGAACAACTACAGACCGTCTCTGACCAAATTCTGATTGCCCCTGAACGACAGCGCCAGCCTGGTGCGGTTAACCGATTCACCTCGGCAACAGCCCCAACGGCAGGCTTCGATTCCCTGGAAATGGATACCTACACTGCCCTCTACAGCCATACCCAGACCCTCCTAGAGGAGATGATGCAGCTCGAGGAAGCGGCAGCGGACATTGCCCTGTTTAACCGCCAGTCAGAACTGCTGCTAGGACAGCACCGCAAAATGCTATCCCAGGTCCAAGATGACCTGATGTATGCCCGCATGGTACCCCTGGGACAGGTGCTGAACCGGCTGCCCCGGGTACTGCGGGACCTGTCAAACACCTACGGCAAACCCGCCGACCTTACCCTAGAGGGGGCCGAGCTACTGGTGGATAAAGCGGTGCTGGAAAAGCTGTATGATCCGCTGCTGCATTTACTCCGCAACGGCTTTGATCATGGCTTAGAACCGACTGAAGAGCGTACCCAGCAGGGAAAATCGGCGACGGGGCAAATCACCATTCGGGCCTATTATCGGGGTCGCCAGGTGGTGATTGAGGTGAGCGACGATGGTCGGGGACTGGATTTTCAACGGGTGCGCCAGCGGCTGATTGCCCTGGAATGGCTTTCCGCCGCCGAAGCCGAAGCGGCTAGCCCAGAGGCTCTATCTCGCTACTTGTTTGAGCCCGGCTTTTCCACCGCTGAGCAGGTGAGCGATCTATCGGGGCGCGGGGTAGGCCTCGATGTGGTACAAGCGCAACTGCAACAGCTGAAGGGCACGGTGACAGTACAGTCGGCACCGGGCCAGGGTACCTGGTTTACCTTAGCCTTGCCGATGACCTTAAGTATCGTCAACCTGTTGATTTGCTTCATTGGTTCGACCCCCATTGCTGTGCGCAGTGACAGCATTACCGAAATTTTGGTGCCCCAGCCCGATCACATCGAACAGCGACAGGGACAAAGCTGGCTAACCTGGCACGATCAATCGGTCCCCATGTATCGCCTGGGCGATCTGCTGACCTATCGCTGCCTGCTGCCCGAAATGCCCCTGAGTCAGGTACTAGCGGCAGTGCCTTCCCCCTCAGATTGGGAAGCGCCCGTGTTGATCTTGGCCCGAGGTAATCAGTTTTTTGCCCTCCAGGTGGATCGACTGGTGACTGAACAAGAATCGGTGATTAAGCCCTTTGGGGTGGCCCTGAGCCCACCGGCCTATGCCTATGGCTGTACGATCTTGGGCGATGGCAGCCTGGTGCCGGTGATCGATGGCTATGCCTTTTTAGATGACCTGCTACACCGCAGTGACGGCGGCGGGGATGCCCCCAGCCTAGAAACAGGGGACGATGCGATCGCAACCCTAGCAGCGCCATCTGCCAGCGATCGCCCCCCCATCCGACCCACCCTGCACCAGACCACCACGCTGCTGGTGGTGGACGACGCCATTACTTCCCGTCGCACCCTGGCAATTTCCCTAGAGCGGGCAGGCTACCGGGTGCTGCAAGCCCGCGACGGCCAAGAGGCCCTGGAACAACTGGAGCAAAACCCGGCGGTGCAGCTGGTGGTCTGCGATATCGAAATGCCGACTATGAATGGGTTTGAATTTTTGACAGCCCGCCGCCAAACCCCAGCCCTGGCCAACATTCCTACCCTGATGCTGACCTCCCGCAGCAACGACAAGCACCGCTGGCTGGCCATGCAACTGGGGGCCACGGATTACTTCAGCAAGCCCTACCTGGAGCAGGAGTTTTTAGCCGCGATCGCAACCCACCTGCAAGCCGCAACTCCCAGTTAGGACGAAAGTCACCACCTCAGATCTCTTCTCAGTACATCACTCCAGCCCAATGGGCAGGCATCCTGCCAATTTACCCATCGGAAAATCTATAGTTTGTGTCAAGTCTCTTTAAAGTCACTCAGCTCAGCCTTGGACCTTGCCTACACTGGGGAAAGACCCTTTATCCTATAGACTGCCCGCTATGGCGTTGTCCCATCTAGAGTCAAAGTTTTTATTGCGCTTACTAGAGCATCCTCCCCAGTATCGCTGCCGGATTAGTCAGATTAAGCCCAACGCTAAAACGTCAGCGTCAGAGCGGGACAAAGCCTGTAAGAACCTCTGTAGCCAGGGGCTAGTTGATTACGAAGAAGAGATTGCTAGCTACGGTATTACCGCCGCTGGCCAGTCGCTGTTAAGCCTCGATACCAGCACCTTGCCGGTCACTCCCGATGAGTTGATCTTACTCAAAGTGGCGGCCACAAAACGCGCCACTCCAGGCATGGCATCTAAGGTACCGGCTAACTCTCGCCAACGGCTGCTGCGGCAACTCGTCGATCGCGGCATGGTCAAGATCCACAAAACCCAAATTAAAGAGGTCTGGCTCACCGCCCAGGGCAAGACGTTTCTATGCCACGAGTTTACTCCCAAAGGAACGGCCGCCATCACGGCGGCCATGGTCGGTACCTATGTCACCTTTCTACGCCAAGCATTGGGGACGCCCCAAAAAGATAGTGCCCCCAGCCCAGGGGAGCCGCTAGCCGATGCCGCCCAGGTAACCCCAGAAGCCGTCCTCGATTTGATTCAACGCCTGGATCAACAGCTGGGCACCGACAACTATTTGCCGATTTTTCACCTGCGAGACCAGCTACAGCCCCCCCTCAGCCGGGAAGACTTAGATCAGCAGCTATATGCCCTGGAACGTAGCGATCGCATTGAGTTGGGTACCCTGCAAGACGTAGCTGCCTACAGTGAAGCGCAGCTGAACGCTGGCATTCCCCAGGACATTGGTGGACCCCTATTTTTCATCAGTGTGATGCAATGACCTAGGCCTCTTGAACCATCGGTAGACGCTTGTGACTTCTCTCCAACAGCTGATTCAGCGTAATCTCAATCCATTTGATGCCAGTACCTTCAAACCCGGTAATTTCTGGCAAGAAAACCAAGACCCCAACCAAGAGGTTGAAGGAATTCATTGGTCCGTGCTGCAAACCATTGAGAGAACCCTCGACCAGGTGGCCAGCGATCGCC